>CAYMBI010000010.1:0-13965 GCA_964388655.1 uncultured Candidatus Saccharibacteria bacterium
CCGATTCGACTATTTCTGGAAACATCCCAGTAACATCCTCTAGGTTCCTAGTAAAGAGCCTAACCTCTGAATTAAAAGCTTCACTAACACGGAAAAGATCTCTCGATATATCCTCCTTTTGCATATACTCTGACCAAACAGTCCTTTTATCATCCCCCCTCTCCTCTTTGTTCCACTTGTGTATTTGACACCTTAAACCATCAAATTTGGGCTGTGCAATTACCTCTTTCTTAAATCGCTCAAATACCTCATCAAAAGATCCCACCCTTTCGACTAGGCGAGAAAGAATAGGCGTTCCCAATCGAACATCTATATTCCTTAACCTCTCTTGAGCTTTTTCGCCTACGACAATACCAGCAATATACCCTATATCAGCACATACTCCATATGCATGTTCCAATATATCCTTCAGTCCCTTATCTCCGACAAGATACACTGAGTAGATATCTAACATTGATCTAGCACTAAGACCTAACCTCAATTCTCCGCATATGATTCGTACAAAATATTTAGACTCCAAGGGGGATAAATTTTTTAAACATTCAAGCACGACAATGTTTTTTTGGTTAATAGAGCCCGTTCCTTTTGTATTAACAATTTTCCACAAAATTTTATAAATATCAGAAATGTCATAATTAGAAGCGTTCTTTGTATATCTTTCCCACACCTCTAAAATTGTATCACCTATATCCCCAACTTCTTTCCTTATTTTACTAACATCCTCCTTCGTATATTCTGTAAGTAAATTAATTAAACTCTTCTCAGAGTAATTGAATTCAGCATTAACAAACAATGGAGCAACCCTACCCAACATTAAGTAAGCAACTATTTGTGCTTCATTTTGATTACAACTCTTGAGAAATGATGCCATCTCACTAATCATTTCATTACGAGAACTAATACTTTCTATTTTTTCAAAAAATTTTGCTAATTCTAAATATTTCATACTATTTTTTTAATCTATATCTTGTATCTTTTGTACTACCCTCTTTAAGAACAAATCCTTTCTCCACCAATTTATCCATATCTCTTCTTAGAGTTCTCGTTGATAGATTGGGAGCCACTGAGTATATATCGGTAGGTAAAAGAATTTCTCTTTTCTTAAAAAGCTTTAATATATTTTGCTGTCTTTGGTTTAAATCAACTGTTTTTAGATGTTTCTTCCTATTTTTTTTAAGAGGTACTTCTCCCGATGCAATTTCTCTCTTTTTCTCTTTATTGTTATTTAAGTACTCCAAAATTAATATTACCCCAATAATTGGTATTAGAAATCCCATTATTTTCTTAATCATTTTACTCCAATAATTATTTTAAATCAGAAAGTCTCTTGCCAACGGAAACATGTACATCCAAAGGTACAGATAGTTCAACAGAGTGGAGCATTATATCCTTTACATCCTTAGTGAACTTTTCTAAGTATTTCTCCTTTACCTCCATTACTATTTCATCATGAATTTGAAGTAGTATGTATGCATTTTCTTTTAAATTTTGTTCAATATATTCAGCAATCTTTATCATTACATACTTCATTATGTCAGCTTCACTACCTTGTATTGGCATATTAATAGCTTCTCTTGCTGCAGCAGCCCTCACCCTACTATTTCGAGATCTTATACCAGCGATATTTCTTGTAGTTCCAAATATTGTTTGTACGTATCCTTTTTCAAAGGCTTCATACTCTATCTTTCTCATATATTCCTCTACGCCTTTGTAATTTTCGAAATATGCATTTATATATTTACTAGCAAGTTCCCTATCTATACCAAGCAAACTTGCGAGACCAAATGGTGTTTGACCAAATATCATTCCAAAGTTAACAGTCTTCCCAAGACTCCTCTCTTTGGGAGTCACATCAACGACCTTCTTATTAAGTACACGTGCAGCTGTAGCACTATGTATATCTAGACCATTTACAAAGTCTTGAATTAACAATTTATCCTTAGCAATATCAGCCATTATCCTCAATTCCATTTGTGAATAGTCCATACCTACTAGCTTAAAGCCCTCCCTCGCTACAAAACACTCCCTAACTCTTTTTGCCCATTCTCCATCCAAAGGGAGGTTTTGCATGTTTGGGTTTACCGAAGAAAATCTTCCAGAAGTGGTGCCTGTTTGTTTAAAATCCGTATGTACAGAATATTTACCACTCTCTTTTGCTATACCATTTTCATACAAAGGTTCAACATATGTACTCTGAATCTTAGTTATCTCCCTAAAGTAAAGCAAGTGTTCAATTATTGGGTGCATCCCTGTCATGCTCCTAAGTACAGATTCTCTTGTGCTATCTTTACTCTGCTTGGGCAATGAAAGTTCTTTAAAGAGAATATCAGAAAGCTGTTTTGGTGAATTTATATTAAATTCATGCCCAACAATACTGTATATTTCTTTCTTTACCCTTTCTGTTTGAACTCGAAGTTCATTTCTCAAAGTTGTAAGCTTTTCCCAATCTAACCCTATTCCACGTCTTTCCATTTGAGAAAGAATTAAAGAAGTCGGTATTTCTATTCTATATAAAACATTAAGTAGAAGATCTTCCTTAACACCTAAATACTCTTGGATTTTCTCTTTTGTATAACTGTACAGTTCAAGAGAATTGATTCTTTCTTTCTGAGCTACATAGGTATCCCCAACAACATCCATTACTGCTTCCATCTGAGTCGGACATATCTTTTCTTCAAGTATCTTTGTAGAGTAATCAAATGCAAGATCTTTTAGTTTTGACTCCCTCTTCTCAGAGTTAAGAAGGTGCTGAGCCAAAAGGACATCAAAAAATTTCTTATAATCAATATTGACACCACAATCAGAGCAGATTGCCAATTCTTCGAAATTGTAAAAGATAACCTTTTTACCATCCAAAACTTCTAATATATCAAAAGGTTTGAGTACAAAATCTTTTGTTTCTTTTCTACTATTTATACCTCTAACTAATATATACTCCTCTGAATTAAAAGATTCTTCAGAATTAATATACACAACAAATATCTCTTCAAATGAATTGATCTCTTTTCTTAAATCATCAATATTACTCCATGAATACTCCGATCCTGACTCTTTAAACATATCTAATTGGGAGTAATTAGAAATACTTTCCTCCTTACCAAAGAGTTCGTCCAACTTCTTTAGTAAAGATTTAAAAGCGTACTTCTTAAATGTCTGTTTTAAAATTCTTCTGTCTAAATTTTTCAAAATACAATCTGTAAGATGTATATCTATACTTACATCCTTATCTATCCTTGCTAACTCTCTGCTAAATTCTGCTTGTTCAATCCCCTCCACTAAAAGATTCTTGAATCGTCCCTCTACTTCATTAACATTTCTATATATATTATCCAAGCTCCCATATTTATTAAGAAGTTCAATTGCAGTTTTATCCCCAATTCCTTTGATTCCAGGGATGTTGTCCGAATTATCTCCAACCATAGCTTTGTAATCTATCACTTGTTCTGGGTAGTAACCGAACTTTTCATACGATTTTTCCCTGTCATATACAACAATATTTTTAAAATTTCCGTTTGGTAAACAAATATACGTTTTCGAATTTATTAATTGAAGCAAATCCCTATCTCCGCTCAGGATATACAAATCCAAATTTTCGCTTGACCACACACCTTCAGAGACATATTTTGATATTGTACCTAATATGTCATCCGCCTCATACCCTTCTTTTTTAATTACGGGGATATTGAAAGACTTAAGAATCTCCTCTACGAGAGGGAACTGATCTAACAATGAAAGGTCTACTGGCTTGCGAGTTGCTTTGTATTCGGAATACAAAGTATGTCTGAATGTGGGCTTGTGCGTATCCATTGCACACAGAACATACTTAGGATTAAACATTTCTAATGCTTCCAAAAGCATTGTGGTAAAACCGTATACTGCATTTACCTGAATACCTTCTTCTGTTTGTAAAGTAGGAGGATATGCATGAAATGCCCTATGAATTATTGCATTCGCATCTATTGCTAAAAACACATCCTTGTTACTGTTAACAATTGTCATATGTGTATTTTACAAGAGACCGAAAAGTATATCTACTCAGAAGTAAACATTGCTTCAAATTCGTCCTTACTTACAACTTCTTTTTCTAGAAGAAGTTTAACTAATTTCTCAACATATTCTCTTTTTTCTTTAAGTATTTTCCTAGCCTCAGAGAGAGATTTATCCATTAGTTCTTTCACTTCGTTATCAATAATTTCAGCATATTTTTCACTAAAATTTCTACCACCACCATACGTATATCCAAGGTGCTTTGTTTCCTCCATATCACCATATTTCACCATACCCAATTTTTCAGACATACCATATTGAGTAATCATCTCTCTAGCGATAGAGGTCGCTTGTTCAATATCTCCAGAAGCACCAGTACTAATTCTGCCTATAAAGATTTCTTCCGCTGCTCTTCCACCAACAGCTGAGGCCAATCTTGCAAGAAGCTCATCTTTGTAAGTATGCTTCTTATCATCCTCTGGTAGATATACTGTTACTCCACCTGTCATTCCCCTTGGAATTATTGAAACTTGCTCAACAGGAATAGAAAATTTTGTAAACTTTGATACTATTGCATGACCTGCTTCGTGGTATGCAGTAACCTTAAGATCTTCCTCGCTGATTTGACCTTTCTTTTTCCTCCCGAGTTTAACCTTAAGATATGACTCTAAAAGATCCTCCTGTGATATCTTTTTCCTATCTTCCTTTGCTGCCATTATTGCTGCTTCGTTAAGTAAATTCTCTAAGTCTGCTCCAGAGTACCCTATCGTTTTCTTTGCAATTGTGTCTAAATCTACATTTTCTTCAAACTTTTTGTTTTTTGCATGTACTGCAATAATCTCCTTTCTTCCATTATAGTCGGGCATGTTAACGACAACAGTTCGATCAAATCTACCAGGCCTTAAGATTGCTGGATCTAAAACATCTGGTCTATTTGTTGCAGCCAAAACAATTACATTCTCCCGAGCTTCAAGACCATCCATTTCAACAAGAATCTGATTAAGTGTTTGTTCTCCAGCACCAGAATGCAACACTGTCCCCCTTTTCTTTGCAACAGCATCTATTTCATCAATGAAAATGATACATGGAGCAGCTCTTCTCGCTTTCGTAAAAAGGTCTCTAACCCTTGAAGCACCAGCACCAACTAACATCTCTTCAAATTCAGACCCTGAGGTATGAAAAAAGGGGACACCTGCTTCCCCAGATACAGCCTTTGCAAGTAAAGTTTTACCTGTACCTGGTGCACCTGCTAACAAAACTCCCTTTGGAATTCTTGCCCCAATATTTGCATACTTTTTAGGATTTTTAAGAAAATCTACTATTTCTGTTAATTCTTCTTTTACTTCTTCAATACCTGCAACATCCTCAAATGTTACACCACTTTTTTTACCAAAAAGTAATCTAGCCTTACTTTGCCCAAAATCCATTATCTTACCACCCGATTGCTGCATATTCTTTATTAATATGTATATAAGTACAACACCTGCACCTAGGAAAACAATTGAAACGATATCTCCGAAAGTTATCCCTATCCTTGGTTGGTAAAAGTCATTCTCTAATGATTTAATATCTATCTGTGCATCAGCCAGGATTGTGTAAAAATCTGCACCTGGAGGAATAAGAGCATATTTTTTCTTCTCTACATCTTCATCCTTGTAAACAATTGTCACCATACCATCTTTCAATGTTATGCTATCGTATCTATTCTCAGAAATATCTACCAATATCTCACTTAAAGATACTTCTGAACCTCTACTACTTAATCCTAAAAAAGAATTAATACCAAGAGTAATTAAAAAAGAAAGCACAAGAAAGATAGCGATACTACCCCAAGAAAAGTTATTACGTCTAGTCTTAATCCTAATTATATTGCCTGCTGAATTCCCCTTATTAGTAGCCATATTCATTTAAAAAAATATTAGAAAGTGGTAGTGGGAGGTGGGATCGAACCACCGACCTTGGGTTTATGAATCCCATGCTCTAACCAACTGAGCTATCCCACCACGAAGTGTTCGCTAATTATACCAAAAGTTATCTTAATTTGCCTTACTAGTATATGTACCGCTTTCCGTATTTATCTTTATTTTATCCCCCTTTTTAATAAAAAGAGGTACATGCAATTTATACCCTGTTTCCACAGTTACCAATTTTGTCGCTGAGTTAGCAGTATTACCTTTAACAGCATCATCTGCCTCTGTAACTTCTAAAACCACTGTAGGATTTTCTTTTACACTTAGAATATTTCCCTCATATGTAAGTATTAGAATAGATTCACCTTCTTTAAGGTAGTTAATATACTCCCCTATTACATCTTTAGGAATAGAGATACTTTCATATGTTTCCATATCCATAAAATATACTCCGGATGCATCATTGTAGAGATATTGAACCTGTTTTGTCTCTGGGGTAACATACTCCACCTTAGTCCCTGATTTAATTGTCTTGTTTAATATCTGCCCATTATCCAAAGCCTTCATACGCATAATAATAAGACCTCCTTGCCTACCTTGAGTTTTTAATCTTCTATCTTGAAGAAGAAAAAACCTTCCGTCTTCTCTGAGGTACATTCCTTTTACAGGTGAATCTGTTAATGGCATATATATTTAATAAAATGTTATAACCAAGCGTAATTCTATCACAAGGGAGACAAGCTTCCAAGTCAGAAATGGATAATCTGTGAACTATTTGCCCAATTTATACGCTTTCGTATCCCTTAAGTTTATGCGTATTTGTCTTGTTTTGAGTATAGAATTCAATAGCCAACGACAACTCCCTATTTTGCTTTGCATACTCTTCAATCTCAATACCAGCCTTCCACGCCTCATATGCCTGTACCAAGGCAGCAGCACCTCCTCTTGTTCCTTCAGGATGGGAATGAACACCACCACCCATTGTGGTAATGTAGTCTATAGTACCCATAACTTCGATAAATTCCTTAAGTAGCATAGGGTTTAATCCTCCTGAGATAATAGGAGACATTTTCAAAATAACTCGTGAAGGATCGTTTGGATAATAGTAGTTTGATTTGGTAAGTATTCTCTCTTCAAAAGTTTCTCTCAAATCTGCATTCCATCTCCTTTGTTCTGCTTCTACCATGTCTACAATATCCAAATCCTTGTTCGTTACCTTAGTCCATACTTGGTCAAAATGTGGTCCTGAAGCCCCTATTCTCAAGGCTAGATGTGCCGCAGTTATATCAGTTTCGGGATCACCTGCCATCTTGCCAACACCAGCCGTACCAGTATGAATTCCCGAAGCACCAGCAAGTCTTGCAAATTTTGTAAGAACAGCTACAGAGTAGCCAATTGGATTTTCGGATCTTGTATAAGCGCCATGACCAGCCCTATGAAAGTGTATAAATACATTGGGATATCTCTTTCTAAGAGTCTGAACGGCCATCCAACCAGCAGTAACACCATCAATCAAGAATGCGAAACTACCTGGTCTCATCTTGGAAATAATGTAATCGCATCTTCTCAACATAGTGTCAAAATCTGCAGCAGAAACATTGAATGAGTGAATTTTTGGTTTTCCTGTTTCGTCTTCTGCTCTATCCATAGCTATCCTTATAGCATCAACCATCTTCTCATACGGACAGAATGATTGATTTGCCTGCGGTTCATCATTCTTTACAAACATTCCACCTCCAGCCCAGAAATCATATGCCAGTTCTGCATACTGATGAGAAGACAATCCAATCTTTGGTTTTATTATTGTCCCCAATATCGGTGAATCCCAAACCCCTAAATACTCTCTCATATCGTCAAGCGTATAACTTGGACCATCATATTGAACCAACATCTCAGGCGGAAAATATACATCTAGAAGTTTACATGCCTTTACCTCGCTAACTCCAAAGATATTACCTGCTATAAAGGTAAGAATGTTCTGCACATTCCCATCGCTATCAAATATGTCCCATGGGTATGCTATCCATACAAGATTTTTCTCTTCATCTATCTTGTACACCTTGGCATTGTTGCTATGGGAAAACTCCGTAGAGGAACCAATAGAGATACTAGAACCCGTTGATGATTCTGCAGCTATTTCTGTTGCAACATCGGCTAACCTTAATCCTTCGACTGGAATAATATGAAAGACAGCTAGTAGGTACCTTCCATTATTTACAGATTCGTCTCCTAAAAATAGATATTCTTTCTGCATACTAATTTTTATGTTTACCTTATGTATAACATAAATTCTATCAAACAGAAGAAGCACAAGCAAGAATGAAAAACTGGTTGCGGGGGTTGGATTCGAACCAACGACCTTCAGGTTATGAGCCTGACGAGCTGCCACTGCTCTACCCCGCGATATCAGCAGTCGACATTATACCTCAACAGAAAATGTATTTCAAATCCCCTTCAGAAGGAAATCCAACCAAGAACTAAGAGTAAATTTGGGCTCAAAAATATTGCTTTGTTTTGATTCAAGAATTTTTTCCACATCACTTGTCGCTTGATCCATCACATTTTCTGGTATGACAAAAACTATCTCTCCTGTCCCCCCAAAATTAAGCCTATTCCTAGCCTCTCTTTCAAGATATTTATCGGTAGACATATCTTTCATACTAATAGAAAGATATAGATTTTGAATTCTCAAGTCCTCAACCTCCCTTTCTGCTCTTTTAAGAATATCTAATTTTTGAAAAGTAATATTTACAGAATTATAAACAGACCAAAGAATAAACACAGAAATACCAATCAGGAAAATCTTCACGGGAATAGAATCAAATATTTGTGGTAACTCTGAATTCTCTTTACTAGATGTGTCCTCCCTATTTTTTCTAACCCTTATTACTTTCTCCATATATAGAAATATTATCAGAACAGCAAAAATACATCAAAAGAAATCCATAGTTTTTATTATTGATATTCTTTACAAGGGGGTGTTATAATCTCATAGTTTATACACTAGGCTACTTTAAATTGATTGTTTGATACATTGGAGAAGATAACCAACCCTGATTTTGCCAAACAACAAAATAACTTCATAGAAGAATTAAGAAGTAAAGGAAGGTCAGAAGCAACAGTCATTGCATACGCAAAGGATATTGAACAGTTATTAAACTTTTTCTCATCTAGAGGGATCATGCGACTCCAACAAACTACCATCGAAGACTTAGAGTCGTATAAGAAACATCTACAGGACAACAACTACACACCCAAGAGTATTTCAAGAAAGATCAACAGTACAAGAACCTTCTACAGATATCTACTAGAAAACACACATATCAAGGATAACCCAGCAGAGAAGCTTGCTCATCCCAAATTTGAAACAAAACCTCCAAGAGTACTTTCAGAGATGGAGTATAGAGCCCTTAGAGACGTCAGTAGGGTAGATATTAGACTATACTCCATTGTGGAGCTACTTCTACAAACGGGGATAAGAATTGGAGAATTAGCAACTCTTACACTAGACGATGTTAGAAATACAAAAGAAGGAATCAACTATATATACATAAAAGCATCAGGTAGCCATCCTGCAAGAAAAGTCCCGATTAACAAATCCGCAAAAAAAGCAATAGATGAATATCTTGCAATAAGGCCTGAGACTGAAGAAGATACACTATATGTAACCAAGAATGGTAGACCTCTTTTGGTAAGAAATATTAGAACAACAATAGATAAGGCTTTTGAAAGAGCAGGTATTAAAAATGCAAAGGTAAATGATCTTAGAAATACATTCATAGCACATCACCTTGCGAATGGTGTTAGCTTAGTAACAGTATCCAAGCTCGTTGGCCACAAGAGACTATCTACTACAGAGAAATATCTAGGATTAGTAGACAACAACAAGCCAGAAGCAGAGAAAAGTTTAAAGGATTTGTAATCCAAATAATGACAGAAAGATATCACGAAGGTACTTCCCAAGTTTCAGATATAAGACTTCTTTTCAAACAGTACTCAAAAGATTTAAAAAAGGCCGAGAAAACCCAAATGATTTAGCAAATGTTTTGCTATCTATCTTCCAATTAGTCCCTCCTAACTACAGATTGATACATCTTGATACTGTGATTGCTATTAGGGGCTACCTCTTAGAGGATCCAGAAATAACAAATTATGAAAGATTTGGAGATCAAATACCGAGAAATGATACTGCAAAGTTTTTTCCCGAAGATTCCGAAATTACAGTCTTTTCATTCTTAACCACTATAACGTCCGATGAAAAGGAAAAATGTATATCATCTATTGCAGTTAGCTTAAATACAAGACCGTTAGGCATACATGAAGCTCTAAATATTGCAGAGGATATGGGAGTAGATGGAATCGAACCATCGACCACGGCTTTATAAGAACCGCGCTCTAACCAACTGAGCTATACTCCCATAATTAATACATGCGATTTTACCAGAAACTAGTACTTTTGTGCAGTACCTAGCTAAAAATTAATAGGTGGGAATGGACTTGTCGCTTGAGGTTTCTCTTCTACTTTTTTATCTAAGTCAGCCCTTCTGTTGATATCAAGATTTACAATATTTACATCCCTACCATATTTTAGTCTAGACATCTGTTTAATAATTCTTGCAACTTCAGTATTTACCTTCATATCAAAACCACTCTCAGGGAATTTGGGACCATACCTAGTATCCAATGAAAATGGCGCGGGATACGAACCATTGTTAAGCATCTTTACATAGTAATGACCCATACCCTGATTTATCAAATCAGTTGCCTTTACATACGATTCAAACTGTGGCTCCAGGAAATTTCCATCATCTGTACCACATCTTGCGATAAAAAGGGATCCAACATTTCCAAAAACAGCACCCTTGATATTCTCTGGTAATTGACCAATATATTGGTGTGCAAGAGTGAGATTAAGTTTGTACTTTCTTGCTTCGGAAAGAATAGATGTAAACTCATCAGTAGCAAAATTTTGGAATTCATCAGCATAGAAAAAGAAGTCTTTCCTTTGCTCCTCAGAAATATTCTCTCTACTTAAAGCTGCAGCTAGCATCTTTTGCACTAAAAGTAAGCCTAAAAAAGACATATTTTCCTCACCTAGAAGACCTTTGGCAAGATTAACTATTAGTATCTTACCTCCATCCATTACTTCTCTAAAATCAAATGATGACTCAGATTGCCCAATTACATTTCTTATAGCTAGATTAGTAGTAAATTTGTCAAACTTAGAGATAAAGTAACCGAGACTCTCAGACTTTGTCTTCTGGTCTGTCTTTGCAACCTGATCAACCCAATATCTCCTTACCAGCTCATCTTTAATTATCGGAAGCCACTTTTCTTGTACCCACTTTTCGTCTTGTAATATTCTAACTACCTCTATTAATGTAGAACCTTCCTCACTCATAGCAGTTAGCATTGCGTTTCTTACAGCCTGCTGCATCATAGGCCCTACATATCCTTGATTATGAGGATCAAACAAACGTATAAGTAATGCTATAAAACTGTTAACTATCTGGTGCATATGCTGTTCGTTGTAATATTCCATAATATTCAAACCGAAAGGCCTCTCGAAATCAGCAGCATTGAAATATATAACATCCTCCACTCTCTCTGGTGGTATTCTTTCCAATATCATTTCTGCTGTTTGACCATGAGGATCTATAAAACAAACACCATCACCATTGTATATATCTTGTATTATCATTCTTGTCATGAGCCAAGATTTACCAGTACCAGTTTGTCCCAAAATATATGCATGCCTTCTCCTATCCTCTCTTTGAAAACATATCGCTTTCACCTTATCTCTAAAAACATTGTTCCCAACCCATATGGTATCTTTGGACTTTATATCAGAACTAATAGAATTATCTGCTGGGATTTCTCTTGCGAGTAGCCAATTTATATTTGGTGTTGTTATCTCTTTGTTTGGGAAATGATATATAGTTGCCAACTCTTCTACATTTAACACACTACCATGATCAATCGAGGTCCTTCTATACACGACATCAAGCATAAATTCTTTCTGTTGCCCCCGACCCTTTATAGGAACTTTCTTAAACCTATTTATCCCAGGGTTGCTGAATTGATCAAATGCTCCTACTATATTATCCAAATGCATATTTGCAAGAGATTCATCTGGAGCAGTCGTAACGATTCTAATATCTGTGTTAAAACCATTTTTAGAAATCTTTTTACTAATTGCCTGCAATTTCTCCTGACTTACATTTATTTTCTTCTTTTCAGGGTCCGAGTTGTTGTTTTCAACCTTTTTTACAAAAGAAGCACCATTCTTTTGCCATTTACTGTCACTTGGAGATATAACAATTTGAATCATAGCCCCTTCTCCATCAGACATTTTGCTTAAAGTACTAAGTATATTTGCAAGAGGGTCTCCAGTAAAATCCCCTGATACTTTTATTGGATTATAACTATCATCATCAAGAGCTAAACGTGTGAATGCTACTTTAGAATTCTCACCGAATATATTGTAATCATCGACCTTTTTAACATCTGCATCTTGATATGAGCCAAGTATCTGTTTTTCAACTAAATCTCCTAATTTCTTAGGGCTATATACAAAAAATTTAATTTCTCCAGGTAAAGCCATTATCTCAAAACTGATTGAATTATTGACTGTAAATTTCTCCGCAAGGCCCTTACCTTTACCACCGATACCAACAAGGTTCGCAAACATCTTTTCAGCAACTCCTACTTCTGTCTCGTTCCCCCTTGGAACACGAACCTCGTACAAAATCCAATCTTTTGCCTTGTCATTCCTATCCCTCTTTTGGAGTTTTTTTCGTATCTTAAAGAAAGAAAATACCCCTAATCCTGCGATCAAAACAAGAAGTACAAGGATACCCCATGGGAAAGTAAAACCAGAACCTGTCATTTCGCCATATGTATCTTTGGGGTATTGCTTTGGATCAGCAATTATGACCTCCTCATCTCTGTTTGATGGCATTGGACCTATTTGAGCAAGAGTATATGATTTCATAAAAGAATAGACAGATTAAACATATCTATTATACAAAGAATATCACACTTAAGAATTGTAATCGAGTATTAAGAAGGAAGTTCTTCTCCCCTGTGCGTTGCTTTGAAAGCAACCAATCGCCTCCACTGAGAAGAATCTGAAGTATCACTAATTTCTGGAAAATCTTTACCTATCTTATTATCATTTAATGCTGTCTGAATTTGGGGACCTACTCTATGAGTTTCCAAAGATTGAATACCATTCGTAGGTGCTTGTACTGCAGGTTGAATCTCATCTTCCCTTTCTACCCTTATTTGTTCTGCAGTTAAAGAGGAAATTCCTCCCTCAACAGGTACTTGTTGTATTACTTCTCTTTCGTTTACCATAACCTATAATAATTATATCATAAATTTTCGCTTTTCCAAGTGTAACTCCCTTTCTAAATCCTTTTTTTTCTGCTGAATTTTCTTCTCATACTTCTTTTTACCCCTTGCCAAACCAATTTCTACTTTAATATTTGGACCTTTAGAATAGATACTTAAAGGAATCAATGTTAAGCTCCCCTGTTTCACTTTACTCTCTAAGTATACCAGCTCCCTCTTTTTTACCAATAGCTTCTTTGATCTTGCGGAATCATAATTAGTAGAACCATCATATTTGTACTTAGGGATATCTGCATTCACAAGCCAAAGCTCGCCCCCTACAACCTTTACATATGAATCCCCTAAGTTACACCTTCCATCTCTTAAAGATTTTACCTCCGCTCCGGTAAGGGAAATCCCTGCTTCCAATTTTTCAAGCACTTCATAATTAAAAAGTGCTTTTTTGTTAACAATTTTCATGCCCAATTATATCATCAAAAGGAAGGAACTATAATCTAATCTTCCAAATAGTGGAAGAGTCCAACATATACAAATTTTTTTGATCTCTGTTTACAACAAAGTCCCTTACATTTTCAAACACTTTATCTCTACGACCCCTATACACGTATTGGTTTCTTAAAACTGCTTGATTGGGATGCCTTATCTCACCACCACCCTCGATTAGGCTGCGTTCCGGGATGCCAATGACCTTTTGAAAAAAATCTTCTTCCAC
>CAYMBI010000011.1:0-11682 GCA_964388655.1 uncultured Candidatus Saccharibacteria bacterium
TTTCGAATCCCATACGATTCCAATACACAGACTAACTCTGCTTGAGATAACTCTTGAAAACTACCTGATTGAAAAAAATATCGCATCTTAAGCAATAGACTTAACAGAAACCCTTGTTATCAAAGCTCTATGTCCTTGAGTCTTTCTGTATCTAGATTTTGCCTTGTATTTGAAAACTCTTACTTTGTCATCCTTCTTTTGGGATGTTATCTCTAATACTACCTTCGCACCTTCTACAAGAGGCGTTCCTACTTTTGTATTTTCACCATCATGAAGGAGTAATATATCTTTTATTTCTAATGTATCCCCCTTTTTCCCCTCTAATTTGTTTACTTCGTATTCCTTACCTTCGTAAACTTTTAATTGTACTCCAGCAATCTTTATTACTGCAAATTTTTTACTTTCATTGGATTTAACCATAACGGATGGATTTTAATTTATAAATTCATAATTGTCAATTATCTTAATCTTTTTTCGCCCACTTTGACTGGCATTCATTATACTTTGAATTACTCCCAAAGAAAATAGTGTCATTACTGTTATACTTCCCCCTGCACTAACAAGAGGTAATGGAATACCTGTAGCTGGTATAGCACCTGTATTCGTACCGATGTTCACAAAAACCTCAAGAAGGATTTTCATCGTAATACCGATTAGTAGCATAGCAAAGAAAGGATTATCAAAATTATTAACAGATGCAATTAGCCCTTTTGTAATAATAATTCCAAACATAAAGAGTAGAAAAAGAGAACCCACTAAACCAAATTCTTCCGCAAAGGATGCATATATGAAATCAGTTTGATGTTCTGGAAGAAAATTTCTTTTGCTCTGTGTACCATTCCCAAAACCTTTACCCCATATTTGACCCGATCCTATTGCTATTCTTGCTTGGTTTACATTGAATCCTAAATCATGAGTATTCTCTGTAGGATTTAAGAATACCTCTATCCTATCTCTTTGATATTGTCTTAAGACATTCGAGTATATTACTGTAGAAAACAAGCCAAGAAGAATACTTATAACTACACTAAAAATAATAAAAATCTTCCATGATTCACGATAGTAGAATCCAAAAACTGCAATAATAAGACCTATTACCCCAAGAAGAATAAAATACCAATTCCCTGTCACACTTATTAAGAAAAATGCAAGAACAATCGAAATTATTATGATTAAGTTTATAGTATTTCTTAATTGATTATTAAGACCTGTAAAAGCAACCAGAAACCATATTAAAAGAGTTAGTATGGACATACTCCCGCTGGGTTGCATGTATATAAGAATTACGATAGGAAGGGTAAGTAAAAGAGATATGAAAAACAATAGCCATTCGTTATACTTATCTTTATAGGAAAGTATTGTAGCAGTTGTTAGTATTACCGTGAATTTTGCAATTTCAGAAGGCTGTATCTGTATACCACCAATCACCAACCATCTCTGTACATTATTTACAACGGGACCTATTAGAAGTACTAGTATTAGCAAGAATATTGTAAATATGTATATTGGTAACCCTATTTGCCACATTCGAAGTAAAGAAACATCAAAAAAGGTAAGAAGGAAGTAAACAATTAAACCAAAAAGTATAAATGCTATCTGTTTAGTTATTATAGATGTGTCTCCAAAAGAACCTTCTGTAGTAATTGTTGTAGAAAGTAATGCTACTATTCCTACAAAGCAAAGTAATATTGTTGGAACAAGAAGAACAGGATCGATATTAAATGTTCTTCTCTCTTTTGTTTGAATCTTCACCTTCTGATAATTCCACTAACTTATTTTTACTCTTCAACCCTTTAAGTATTTTAATAGAAGATTTAGGAATTCTAAAGTATCTTGAAAGTATTTCTAACAATTCTTTGTTCGCAGAATTCTTAATTGGTATAGATTTCAACCTAACAAGGTAATTGGTACCTTCAGTATGAGATATGTCTGAGAATTTTGACTTAGCTTTCACAGTTACCTGTATCTTCACTCTAATCTTTTTTGCCTTTAAACATTCTTCGCATGAAAGCTGGTTTGTCTAAAGGATCATCAAAGTCATCATCTAAATCAATTTCCACTTTTTTTGTGGCACCCTTTAGTACAGGCTCTTTCTCTTCTTCTACCACCTCTTCCTCTTCAGACTCATCAAAGAACGAATCTTTCTCTTCAAATGATTCTTCTTTTGCTTTTTTGTTGTAAATTGGGGACTTAACTGATACTCCACCCAATCCAAATGCATCACCCTCTCCATCTCCCCTCAATTGTTTTGTAAATACTTGTTTGTTTTCATCAAACCCAGTTGCAACTATTGTAATAACTATTTCATCGCCCAACGAAGGATCTATTTGGGCACCGAACTTAATATTTGCAGAAGGATCTACAGCTTCTTTAATTAACTCAGAAACTAAACTTATTTCAGGTAGAGTTAAATCTGAACCTACGATGTTGTATAGTACTCCTGTTGCACCCTCTATTGACATGTCAAGAAGTGGACTTGTTGTTGCAGCTCTTGCAGCAAGTTCTGCTCTGTTTTCACCACTTGCTCTTCCTATACCCATAAGTGCAGTACCTGAATTCAACATTACAGATTTAGCATCATTAAAGTCTGCATTAATATATCCTGTTTGGCTAATAAGGTTGGAAATACTGTTAACACCCTCTGCTAATACAGAGTCTACCATTTTCATTGCTTCAATGAAGGAAATGTTTGCATCAGCGATTTCAAGCAATCTTTGGTTAGGAACTACTATTAACGTGTCGACCTTGTCTTTCAAGGCTGCAATACCTTCTTCTGCAACTTCTTTTCTTCTGTTACCTTCAAAATCAAATGGCTTTGTAACAACAGCTACAGTTAAAGCCCCCATGTTCTTTGCGACACCAGCTATTATTGGAGCAGCACCTGTTCCTGTTCCCCCTCCCATACCTGCAGTGATAAATACCATATCTGCACCTTCTAGAAGTTCCTGAATTTCATCCAAGCTTTCTTCTGCAGCTTGTGCTCCAATTTCATGATTTCCTCCAACACCCAAACCTTTTGTAATGTTTTCTCCTAATTGTAATGTTATCTCGGCTTCCGACTGTTTTAATGCTTGTGCATCAGTATTAAACGCCATGAACTCAACACCACTGATATCATAATCATGAATCATAGTATTGATAGCGTTACAGCCACCACCACCAACCCCAACAACCTTAATTTTGGCTACTGGATCTATGTTTGTTGTTACTAACATAACTATCAAACCTTTAAATTAAATCTGGGCAGTTTATGGCATCAATGACTTAAACCAGTTTGCTATTTTTCCAATAAAATTACCACTGCTACTCTTACCATGAGAAGTATCTATTTCCACATCATCATCTATCGCATGTTTTATAAGGCCCTGCACACAAGCAAATGATGGATCAGAAATTTCTTCTGTCATTCCACTTAATCCTGAAGGATATCCAATTCTAGCAGCTACACCAAAAACTCCCTGTGTAAATTTTGTTAAATCCCTTAAAAGGGATGAACCACCTGAAAGAACAATTCCAGCAGGCATAGCTATATCAAAACCAGCTCTTTGTACATTCTCCCTCGCCAATTCAAATATCTCTTCACATCTTGCCTCTACAATCTTTTTAAGCATTTCCTTGGAAACCTTCTTACCAGGAATATCTAATATTGCAAGATCTATCTCATCTTCCTTTTTCTGCTTCGGCTTGTCTTCTTCGACTCTCCTTAAAAGAGCAGGAGTTGAATCCATCCCAATTTTTTTAGTCCTGCCTTTGTTCTCAAACAAATCATTCATATGTATTTTAATCTTTTCAGCATCTTCTAAAGAAACCTGAAGGCCAATTGCGATATCGCTTGTAATATTTATTCCCCCGAGAGGAATAGTACTACTGTAAATAATAGAACCCTCTTGAAAAATAGATATTGTTGTAGTCCCAGCTCCAATATCTAGAAGTGTTACCCCTAGTTCTTTCTCTGTGTCAGTTAAAACACTAAGAGAAGAAGCCCATCCAGCGAAAACAACATCGTACACATTCAAGCCTAATTGTTCTACACACTTCTTTAAATTCTGCCAATATGAATTAGGAGCAGTAATAATATGTGTTTCAACCTCTAATCTAGTTCCCGACATACCAATTGGATACTTGATACCTCCTTGATTATCTACGACAAACTCTCTTGGGATTATATGTATTGGATTAAGATTCTCCGGTAAAGAAAGAGTCCTAGCATTTTCAATGGCTCTGTAAGTGTCATCTATTGTAATCTCTGAGCCAGCAACTGCAACAACCCCTTTGTTGTTTAAACTAGTTACAGCTTCTCCGTTAATTGAAACATATACATCTGAAACTGTTACACCCGCCATTCTTTCAGCAGCTGTTACACTTTCAGAAATTGCTGTAGTAGCATCATCTATATTAACTACAACTCCCTTTTTTATACCCTTGCTTGGGAAAGAGCAAACACCTATTACCGAGGGTGCTTGGTCATCTTCTACAGCAGAAATTACTGTAGTGATTTTAGAGGAACCAACATCTATTGCTGTTATTATTTTACGTGCCATATAGTTTTCGGCAGTCAAATTTTACTTTAAATTAAAGATCTATATAAGTTACAATCTCTATATAATATAATCAAAAAAGATTTACTTAGCAAGAACATTTACCAATTCTGTCAAAGTAACCCCTTTATGTCAATAAAATGCTATTCTAATTTCATTACAGGTCTCTCAAAACGCAAGTCTAAACTTCTAAAACTCATACTCTCATCATTTATTTTCTTTCCGATAATATACATTCTTTTTAATTGTCTATCTAAATTCTCTGAAATATCGAAAACGAAGATATGATTATCTGTGTCTTCAAATCTAGCAATTCCATTTGATATATCAACACTTACTATCTTATATCCAAATACACTTAATATCTCTAAAACATTCACAATCTCCTCTGTATATATTAATTTTCTTGAATTTTCAAGCGAAGAGTTACTCGAAATATATATAATAGAAGAATATACCTCAGTATACTTTTCACAATCCTCTTCACACCCCTTACATATTTCAGCTATCCTTATCCCTTCACTAGAGAAGAGTTTACATCTTTCCGATGCATAACCAAGAAATCTAGGCTCATACTCCTCTATTTCAATATACAAAGTGGAGGGAATTCTTTTCTCAATGTAAACACTCTTAACAAAACCATTATATCCATTTAACCTTTCTTCAACCTCAGAAGGAGTTACTAAAAAAATATTCTTCCCCTTAATCTCTTCGACATATTCACCTAGTGTTGAAACATCAACATTTGAATCTTGCTTAGTTCTAAATTCAATATTTCTGACATTCCAAAAGCCAATAATATTTGATATCAGAAAGAACAAGAAGAAGGCAATCAGAAGAATATATCTCTTAAGAAAAACTACAACGGGAAATCTACTAATTCTGTTAATAAGGGCTTGTATTTTAGGTGAGGACATTTGCATAGGAAAAGTTTATACTACTCCAATATATTTTGAAAGACAATTCAAACATTTTTAAATATCTGTTACTATCATAATTGTATACATGATAGATTTTCTTTTAACAAAAACTGTTGAGATCTTGGTGGATATGGGATATTGGGGAGTCTTTCTATCTTCACTCGGTCTGTTTCCATCAGAGATAGTTATTGCACTATTCTCTGCCACTGCGAACTCTAATATTTGGTATATAGCTCTTGCTTCTTCTTTTGGTGCACTAGTAGGTGGTATACCAACATACTTTATTGGTTATATATTTACAGAAGATGTTTTATACAAATGGTTGAATGGTAGGGGAAAATTCTTGCATATTGATACAGAAAAGATAGAAGAAAACAAAAAGATTGTGAGGAAGAGAGGTTTCATATATGTATATATTACGAGATTAATACCTTGGTTACGAATTGTTGCAAGTATTGCTGCAGGATATGTAAAGGTAAATCTTTTTCAATACCTAGTAGCAATATTTCTTGGTATGTTTACATATACAATACTAATTTCCATTATTGGTCTTGAAGCAGGAGAAAACTGGGAATTATTAACTAAATACATAAAGATATTGGATAGATGGATAATAATAATACTTGTCAGCAGTACTATTGGATACTTACTTTACAAGAGCAAGAAGAAGATTATGAAGAAAATAAGGCAGAGATTTTAACTTCTTTAGAAGATCTTGGAGCGAGAGACGGGGTTCGAACCCGCGACCTACACATTGGCAATGTGTCGTTCTAGCCAACTGAACTACTCTCGCTTGGTGCCTAGACTCAGATTTGAACTGAGGACCCTCTGTTCTTCAGACAGATGCTCTACCAACTGAGCTATCTAGGCATGTAGTATGTATAATAACAATCTATTAGATATTTTTCAATATGAATTCTTCTACTTCCTTTGCAAATCTTTCTTTAGTAAAACCCTTTACTGAATCTTTTACCTTTCCATAATCCCACTTTTTCTTTACAAAAGAGTTATATGCAGATTCAAATGACTCAACAGTCTGAGAATCAAAAAACATCCCATTAATACCTTCCTGAACAAAATCTAAATACCCCCCCTTTCTAATTGCCAAAACAGGAGTACCACAAGACATTGCTTCAATTGGAAAAATACCAAAATCTTCTGTACCAGAGCATATGAAACCTTGTGAATTTGAGAGCACCTCATATTTTCTCTTGTCTGGAATTCTTCCTAAGAAAAGTATATTTTTGTTTTTAGAATATTTCTTCCTTAATTTTTTGTATGAATCTCCCAAACCAATTACCCTCAATTCAAAACCTAACTTGGAAGCACATTGTAAGATAAAATCGCCACCTTTATTAGGTTCAAAAGGAGATCCTGCAACAAAATATTTCTCTTTTTTTTTAATAATATCACCCTTATACAAATTCACAGGAGGATGTATTACTTTGTCTACATTCCTTTTCCAATATTTCGTTACCCTATCTCTTACGAAATTAGAGTTTGTAAGGATGTAATCTGCCCTACTTGAAGCGTATACATCCCAGATTCTTAAAAAGTTCAAAAAAAAGTGAATTGTCCATTTTTTAAGAAAAAATGTATTTGAAGGAAAGTATTCATTTGTTAAATCCCATGCATATCTCATAGGAGTATGTATATATGCAATATGTTTTGTATTAACTCCTGTTATAATCCCATGAGAAACTGAAAAACTGCTTGAAATGACTAAATCATATTGAGAAAAATCAAAGGTTTCAATAAATACCGGCCAAAGAAAATATGTATATCTGTAATATTTTTTTAATAGTGGGAATTTATTTAATCTAGAGAAAAATACCCTATTAGTTTTGAAATACCTCTTTGCCGCATCAGAGTCACCCATTAGAAAATAGTAGTCTGGATTCTGAAACAAAGAACCTAACTCTTTTGTGACAAAACTAGCTCCCGCAAAAGTCAAACAGTGATCTGAAACAATAGCTACTTTGAGATTTGCAATGTCTTTATTCATACAATACAACCGTGCCTTTACGTTTTCTAAAGGAAGATACTTTAGAATTACTAATAAAGATGCCAACTGCAATTAAAACGAAACCAGCAACAATACCAAGATGACTAGGTTCTATAGCTGTACTTGGACTTGTAAATCCTCTCAAAGCAAACTTCGCTGACTCTGGTTGGGAAGCTAGAACATTTTGAGGAGGACTGCCTTCTTTCATTATTACAGATTTAAATAGATCGTCGCTTCCCGAATATTCGAAGTTAAGTAATATATCTCCTTTCTCTTCCGTAATAACTTCAAATTCTAATCTTGCCATAACATCTGGTTCTCCCTCTGTCATATATAGACTTTTTGTACCACCGGATTGAGTAAAACCAGTTAACATAACCATACCCCTCCTATTATCTATCGTACTTTCATCTTCTGGCCATTGGTCAAAAAGAGTATTATTCCTATTTGCCTTAACAACCTGAATTTTTGTTGGATCAAAAGTTACTGCTAACCTAGCCTTTGTAATTCTTTCTCCCGCAGAATCAATTAATATATCAACAGTAAAACCCTTAGAAGAATCTCTTACGCTACCGTTTTGAGGATAGAAGAAAAAAGTAGGAGAAGCAGCATGACCTAATATCGGAGATATTCCAAGTATTATTAAAGTAAGAACAAATACAACTAGCTTTTTCAATATCATAACAGTAAGATATTACCACATGTAATTAATCTAGCATATCAAAATATATGGAGATATTTAAGGTCATATTATTAGCAATTGAGCAGGGTATTACAGAGCTATTACCAATTTCTAGTAGTGCGCATCTAATCCTAACTGGGAAATTAGTTGGTTTCGAAGCAAATACCTATATCTTAGCTATTCTTCATTTGGGTACTACCTTAGCCATTGTTATATATTTTGCGCCTACACTTTTTAAAGAAATATTTAAAAAAGAAACTTCTTCCTTCTATTTAAAAATTTTTGTGTCAACAATTCCCGCTGCAATAGTAGGTTTTTTCTTACAATCAATAATAGAAGGAATACTAAGAGGTGAAATATTTATTGCCCTCTCCTTAATATTCTGGGGTGTTGTAATGATACTAGTTGAAAGAAAATATGAGGAAAAATTAGAATCTAACTTAAGAGAAATTTCATGGAAGCAATCTTTAACAATGGGTTTTGCACAGGTAATTGCTCTCATACCGGGGACATCAAGATCTGGTATAACAACAATAGCAGGTATTCTTTCAGGTGTAAATAAATACAGTGCCCTACAGTACTCTTTTCTGCTAGGTATACCAATACTTTTAGGAACTTCAATATATGGTATTTATCAATACTCCCCAAAAGAGGGTTTTAGTATAATGCATTTTATAGGGATACTTTTTTCTTCTGTTTTTGCGTATCTATCACTTATACTCCTAAGAAATATCAAAAAAGAAAAATGGTTAAGCATATTTGGATATTACAGAATTTTTCTTGGTATAGTACTCTTAACAATACTCTTTTTTTTTAATTAAAGTACAGTTCTTAAATCAACACCTGTCATACTATCAGGAATTTCCAAACCAAGAAGACCTAAACATGTAGGAGCAACATCTGCCAATAGTCCTGTAGGTTTAGCATTAGGACCTGTCCCAACCTTAAGAATATTCATTCCTTGTGTAGGAACCATCTCCTCTTTGTCTGTCATAATAATAATTGGTACAGGATTATTAGTATGTGCAATATCTATTTCTTTTGTAACTCTGTTTATCATTGTCTCACAATTACCATGGTCGGCAGTAATAACTGCTGCTCCACCTAATTCTAATGTTGCCTTTGCAATTTGTGCGGTTAGATTATCTACAATTTCATTACCCATAACTGTGGCTTTAAAGTCTCCTGTATGGCCTAACATATCTGGGTTCGCGAAATTGATAAGGATAAATTTATATCCATTACTCTTAATATTTTTAATACTGCTTAGAACCTCGTCTCTAATCAATTCGGCACTCATTGCAGGAACCATTGCGTAGTTGTCTACTTTTGGGGAAGGGATATTAATATTGTCCTCCCCTTTATTAAGAGCTTCGATACCTCCATTAAAAAAGTAAGTTACATGCATATTCTTTTCAGTCTCTGAGATATGTAATTGTTTCATATTGTTGTCTGCAAGATATGAAGCCAAAGATTTTTTAATTTTTTTAGGAGGAAAAATTACATGCGCAGGAATGCCTTCTTCGTAACCAGTCATTGTTGCAAAGTATAGATTCTCTGGGAAATCTCTTCTAACAAAATGATTAAAGTCTTTCAAAACGAATGCCTTCGTCAATTCTCTCGCTCTATCTTCTCTGAAATTCCAATATATGACAACATCATTTTGTCTAATTGGACCTATGGGCTTTCCAGCAGCATCTACCCTAGTTCTTGGCTTGAAGAATTGGTCTGTTTCATTGTTTGCATAGGCACTCTGTATTGCCACAATGGGATCTTGGAAGGTCTCTTGAGAAAGACCAACCATTGCATCATATGCCAATTTTATTCTCTCCCATCTGTTATCCCTATCCATTCCATAGAATCTTCCTTGCATAGAAGCAATTCTTCCTATGCCCAATTCCGCTATCTTTTCATTCAACTTGTTTAAATACAAAAATCCGTCCTTAGGTGGAGTATCCCTCCCATCTAGTATTACATGAATATATGGGTTTACACCATTAGCCTTTGCAAGCTCCATAAGGGAAAAAAGATGCTTAATATGACCATGTACACCAGCAGCACTTAGCACACCTACAAGATGCAAATTAGTATTTCTTTTTTTTACTTGTGTAAAAGTTTCTTTTAATACCTCATTTTTGTCTAATTCATGCGTAGATATAGCATCATTAATTCTTGGTAATGTCTGATATACAACCTGTCCCGCACCAAGGTTAAGATGTCCAACCTCAGAGTTTCCATCTTCCTCCCCTGGTAAACCGACATATGTTCCAGAAGCATGAATCAATGTAGATCTAGCTTTTGACCATGCCAAATCTAGAAATGGGGTTTTAGCAGCTAGTACAGAATTGCCCTCGGCATCGGGATGAATACCAAAACCATCTAGTATTACTAAAGTAACAAATTCCTTGCCATCTATAGCAAGAGTTCTATTTGAATTTTGTTGTTCTTTCTTCTTGAATAGACCAAACATATGAGCAGATTAGTTATTAACTAAAAAACTAGTATAATATACACAAATGAGTACAATTAGTAAAAAAGACATAACAGAATTAATACGGAAATTGCATAATATAGAGCTTTCCTTAGATATCCCTTCAAAAGAAAATGCATTAGCAATACTCACCAAAGAAAGCACTCGAGAAGACTTTTGGGAAGATCAGAAAAATGCACAAAATATCTTGGCACAAATAAGTGAGATAACAGATGAGATATTAAATTTAAAACAGCTAAAGGATGAATTTGAGACCCTACTTGCTTTGTATGAGGAATTACCAGAAGATGAAAAAGATTCCATTTCCGAAGATTTCAAATCCCTAAAGGTGAAAATATCTTCTTTTGAGACACTGAAATTCCTATCAGGAAAATATGACAAAAGTAATGCAATATTTTCAATTCATGCTGGCCAGGGAGGTACAGAGGCAAATGATTGGGCAGAAATGCTCTTTAGAATGTACACAAAATATTTTGAGAAAAAGGGATGGACCTATGAGGTAACAGATATTACAAAGGGCAATGAAGTCGGTATTTCCACAGTAACCTTATATGTAAAGGGGAAATATGCATATGGACTACTTAAGAAAGAGCATGGAACACATAGATTAATCAGACTTTCACCATTTAATGCACAAAACCTTAGACAAACTTCCTTTGCAGGAGTAGAAGTTATGCCTGTCATGGAAGAATTAAATCAAGATATTCAAATACCAGATAGTGATATTGATTTTAAGGCTGTAAAATCAAGTGGTCCAGGAGGACAAAATGTAAACAAAACTTCTTCAGCAGTACAAATTACACATATACCAACAGGGATATCAGTACACTGTTCTGAAGGTAGAAGTCAATTACAAAATAGAGAGAGAGCCATGCAAATACTGCGAGGGAAGCTATGGAAAATAATTGAAGAAAATAGGCTTAAGGAAATTTCAGAAATAAAGGGAGAACATAAGGTTGCAGGATGGGGTAATCAAATTCGAAACTATATATTACATCCATATAAATTGGTAAAGGATTTGAGAACCGGAATAGAAACTAGCAACG
>CAYMBI010000012.1:0-11243 GCA_964388655.1 uncultured Candidatus Saccharibacteria bacterium
AGGAGATATGATAGGTGATGTTTTTAACAAGGTAGGAAAAGATGGTGTAATTACTGTAGAGGAAGCAAAAGGATTCCTTGATGAAATTGAATATACAGAGGGAATGCAATTCGATCAAGGATATGTAAGCTCATACTTTGTCACAGATGCGGAGACACAGGAAACTGTTATGGAAAATCCGTACATCTTTGTTACAGATAAAAAACTTTCAAGCCTACAAGATATTCAGGCCATTGCAGAGAAAGTATTGGCTGCAGCAGATAGACCATTGGTTATTATTGCAGATGATATTGAGAATCAGGCATTAGCTACTTTAGTTGTAAATAAGTTAAGAGGAACTCTTAATGTCGTTGCAGTTAAAGCTCCTGGATTTGGTGATAGAAAGAAAGAGATGTTAAAAGATATCGCAGTTGTAACTGGTGCTGAATATATATCAGAAGAAGTTGGAAAAACTCTTGATTCTGTTGATTTAACAGATTTGGGAGGTGCCAAGAAGGTCATAATTGATAAAGAGAAGACCGTTATCGTTGAAGGTTCTGGGAAAGAGGCTGATATTAAAAAGAGAGTTGCAGAAATTAGGGCACAGATCGAGAGTTCCTCTTCTGACTATGACAAAGAAAAATTACAAGAGAGATTGGCAAAGATCGCAGGTGGTGTTGCTGTAATCAAAGTAGGTGCAGCATCTGAAGTAGAGGCTAAAGAGAAAAAGCAGAGAGTAGAAGATGCTATAAATGCAACTAGGGCAGCTATCGAGGAGGGAGTCGTAGCTGGTGGAGGTTTAGCTCTTCACAACATGATCAAGGCTTTGGAAAAAGTAAATCTTAGTGATCCTGATGAACAACTTGGTATAGAGATACTAAAGAGTGTATTGAGTGAGCCTTTGAAACAGATTGCTAAGAATGCGGGTAAGGATGGTGCTGTCATTGCTGCAAACTGCCATGACAATATCGGTTACAATGCAAAGACGGATGAGTATGTAGATATGCTTGAAACAGGAATTATCGATCCTGTAAAAGTAACAAGACTCGCGCTAGTAAATGCAGCATCTGTAGGAACTATGCTGATTACAACAGAGGCGGTAGTTGCAGAAATTCCTGAGGAGAAAGGTTCTGGTTCACAAGATATGTCTGGTATGCACGGAATGATGTAATACCTCCGAGCAGGAATGCTAAGACCCCGGTTATCGGGGTCTTTTTTATGATACGACCTTAGCCCAGTTATCTTTGAGCCACTCTTTTGAATCTACATATATATCTAACAAATCTCTTTTGGCAAATTCTTTCTTTATGATATTGCCTCTGTGTGGATGTTTGTATATCTTATCAAGAGGAGAATTAAAACCATGTGTATAGTGGCAGAGCTCATGAACAATTGTAGATTTTATAACATATTCAGGAATAAAGTCCTGAGAGAAATACCTTGTGAGAGTTATTAGTGAAACGGTGTAATACTCTAACTCATGCCTCTGTATATCTAACCTCTTTAAATATTTATTAAAGGTCTTTTCATCTTTTATCATCTTTATACTTCCTAACTGTCTCTTAGAGTATTTGCCGTATTTAATAGCTACTATATTAAGTCTAGGTACATCACAAAAGTAATTTTCCCAAATGTCGTATAGTAAATTTTCTAAATATTTGTTGTCTCTCATGCTATTATATTTCTAGATGAAATCCATTATACAAGAAAAGATAAAAACACTCTGGTATGTTGTAATATTTTTCTATGGAAGATACACAAAAGAAGTGGTTTTGAGGGATTTGATTTTTGTAGGTGTAATCATCGCAGAAATGGCAGGAATTACAATCTCGGGAAAATTCCTTGATGCAACACTAGAGGTAATAAGGGCTTCTACAGGGACCTTTAATATTCAGGAGTACCTTGCAACAGACTCTTTCTATTTTCTTGCAATATCTCTTTTATTACTGATAGTAGTAATTGTTGGAAGAAATGTCAGGGCAAATATCGCAACTAATGTTGCTGACAAAGTCTGGAAAGATACGAGTCTTGAGGTAATGGGTAAGATTTCAAATACTAATTTACAAGATATAGAGAAACCAAAATTACAAAATCTAATAGACTTCATTCCAAACTACTCTATTACTAATATGCTCCTTTCATATGAGGCATTTTCTGCAATTGTATACCAAGTGGCGCGGGGAACGACTGCCTTTATAATTCTTTCTTCCCACTTAGGTTGGACTTCATTGATATTAATTATCTTTGTTTTACCAGAGGTTTTACTTGGTCACTTTAATAGAAAAAGAATACAGCTCTACGATGATAATCAAATGAGTAGGTTGAAGTTGACAAGCTACATTTACTTTACTTTAGGAATGGATATTAGAAATTTCATGGAACTAAGAGTTGATAATACGTATGATTTCCTTAGAAAGAGATATAAAAAGGAAAGAGAGGAATATCTGGATGGGCTTTTTGAAAGGAGAAAACACTTCACTATCGATAATACATTCGGTTCTGTTTCAGGTCAGCTTTTTAAATATGTATATATAATATATCTTGTTGCTCATGTAATAATAAACAAGATAACAATTGGTACATTTAGTGCACTGTTTAATTATGTTGAGGTAGTATATTCAAGTGCCCTTACAGCACTTAATACATTATCACTACTTGATACCAATCTTGCATATGCATCTAAGTATTTCGAGCTTGTTCATTATCAAGGATTTGGGGATGAAAAACAGGGTTTTGCAAAATTAGGTAAGAAAGTACCTTCTTTGGTATTTAATAATCTTGATTTTGCATATCCCGATCAACCAGAAAGAAAGGTGTTAGAGAATATTAATCTGACCATTAAACCTGGTGAAAAGGTTGCATTTTTTGGTGGAGATGGATCAGGAAAAAGTAGTTTGATAAAAATATTAACTGGGTTATATGAAGTAACATCGGGAGACTATCAAATTGGAGAATACTCAATTAGGGAGTTGGCGAGGGGAGAGTTGAAGAGAAAAATGGCTGTTACTTTCCAAAATTTTGTTAACTACAACTTCAGTATAAGAGAAAATATTACTCTCACAAGTGAGAAGAAAAATATTGATATGGACTTATACAAGAAAGTTATCAAGATATGTGAAATTGATAAATTTATGAAGAAAGAAAATATTACAGACAAGCTAATACTGGGGAAATATTTAGATGGCAAAGAACTATCTCCTGGATATTGGCAAAGACTGGCAATTGCAAGAATGCTTTATAGAAATAGGGATATATTCATAATGGATGAGCCATTCACCTTTATAGATGCTCCCTCCAGAGACTTTATCCTAAGAAACATAATTGATTTTGTAGGACCGAAAAGAACATTAATACTAATAACTAGAGATACTGATATGTTGGATGAATTCGATAGGATATACATGTTTGATGATGGACATATTGTAGAAGCTGGTAATTGGAGAGAACTAATGAAGAGAAAGGGCAAGTTTTACAAAGAAGTTAAACTTAATCAGTAGTATTTAGCAAATATCTACAATATCCTGTAAAATATCCATCAAGAAATAATTGTTAACGTAAAGAACATGATTCTACTTGATGGTAAGGCTGTATCTCAAAAGATATTAAAAAATCTTAAATCTCAAATAGATAGGTATATAGATATCGGCTCTAGGGTCCCTAGGCTAGATATAATAATTGTAGGAGATGACTATGCTAGCAAGAAATATGTAAGTATGAAGGAAAAAAGGGCTTCAGAATTGGGAATCAAAGCTTTAATACATGATTTTGATTCTAAGGTTGATGAAGAAGAAATAGTTGAGTTAATAGATAAGCTAAATAACGATAGTAGGGTTGATGGTTTAATGGTTCAATTACCACTTCCAAAAGGTTTCAATACTCAAAGGATATTAGAAAAAATATCTCCTCAGAAAGATGTAGATGGTCTTACTTCTTCTAACTTAGGTAAACTTTTTAAAAATGAAGGAGATGCAATTGCACCTGCTACCGCAAAGGGTGTATTAAAACTTTTAGAGGAATATGAAATCGAAATTGATGGCCAAAGTGCTGTTGTTGTTGGTAGGAGCGAAATAGTAGGACTACCAACTGCTGCAATGCTACAAAATAATAATGCTACGGTAACAATATGTCACTCACACACTAAGAATCTGAAAGATATTACTAAAAATGCAGATATACTTGTTGTAGGAATAGGTAAGGCTGAACATATAGATAAATCATATGTAAAAGAAGGTGCAGTAGTAGTTGATATAGGTACGAATCTAAATAAAGACGGGAAATTGGTAGGTGATGTTAAGTTTGGTAGTGTAAAGAAAGTAGCAGGATATATTACTCCTGTACCTGGTGGTATTGGTCCTATGACAATTGCCTCCCTCCTTCTTAATTTGTTTGAGATATATGAAAAGAATGTCAAAAAATACTAAGGATAAGATATTTGAATATATCAATAAAGAAGCCAAAAGACAGATTGAAGGAGTAGAATTAATAGCCTCTGAAAACTATGTTAGTGAAGATGTCCTTAAAGCAATGGGAAGTATTCTTACCAATAAGTACTCTGAGGGATATCCTGATAAAAGATATTACGGAGGAAATGAATATATTGATATGATTGAAAAGGAGTGTATTCAGAGGGCAAAAGATCTCTTTAGAGCAGAGCATGTAAATGTACAACCATACTCTGGTTCTCCTGCAAACCTCGCCGTTTATTTAGCTTTTCTACAGCCAGGAGATAGGACGATGGGAATGGATTTAGCTGCAGGTGGTCATCTAACACATGGGTTTAAGGTCTCTATTAGCGGGAAATATTACGATTCAGTAAGCTATGGAGTTAATGAGCAAGGGTACATTGATTACGATGAAGTAAGAAAGTTGGCTAATGAATACAAACCTAAATTAATATGGGGTGGCTTCTCTGCATATTCCAGAATAATTGACTGGAATGAATTTAGAAGGATATCAGATGAAGTAGGCGCTATATTTGTAGCAGACATAGCACATGTAGCAGGATTGATAGCTGCTAATGAATACCCATCTCCTATTGGTATTGCCGATGTGGTTACAACTACAACTCACAAAACTCTTAGAGGACCTAGGGGAGCAATGATTCTTTGTAAGGAGGAATATGGAGAGATAATAGATAAAGCAGTATTTCCTGGGCTTCAGGGAGGTCCACATAATCATACAACTGCAGGAATAGCCATTGCTCTAAAGGAAGCGATGAGCTCAGAGTTTAAAATGTACTCTAAACAGGTAATACTTAATTCTAAGATCTTGGCGAAGGAACTAATAAAGAAAGGTTTTAAAGTTGTTTCTGGTGGTACAGATAATCATCTTTTCCTTGTGGACACAGTGAGTAGTGTAAACCTAAGTGGTAAGGAAGCATCTGATATATTGGAGGAAGTAAGTATTACAGTAAACAAAAACGCTATACCAAATGATCCTCGTAAACCATGGGATCCTTCTGGAATTAGAATTGGTACACCTGCAATAACTACCAGGGGATTTAAAGAAAAAGATATTCTCTTTGTCGCAGATATAATATCTATGGCACTTAAAAAAGAAAGTAATTTAAAAATTTTAAAATCTAAGGTTAAAGATTACACGAAAGATTTCCCAATCCCAGGGATAGCAAAATAAATTAATATCTTAACCACATGAAGGGAACCTTTAGAAAAGATTTACAGATAGCGTCTGTAAGATCTGAGTCAGTATGGAACAAATTTAAAGTTCATACACTTTTACAAAACCCCTCACAGAAACAACCTTCGATCAATGCATATTTAGGCGCGAGATATAGCAGGTCTTCAGACTCCATTGTAGACATCGCAAAAGAGATAATCGACAATAATACAGATGCGGCAGATAGGTTGGAAAAAATATTTCATGGATATGGTCATAAGTCTGTAGGGGATATGGCAGATCTTTTTGTCTGTATTGAGAATATCCCTATGTTTACCGCAATGAAAATCTTCTACCTAAACTCTGTAATCTCTGGTCAAGAGAGGTCCACAAGATATCAGAATTTTGAAAGTCCAGAGTTTGTAAAGATACCAAAAGATCTATGTAAGGATACAGATATAAGGAAGGAATACGACAAGATAATGCTTAAACAGATGGCAGATTACAGAAATCTCTTAAAAAAGACAAAATTAGTATTAAAAGAAAATTTTAAAATAAACGAAGAGAATCAATCTGAAGTAGCTGCATGGAAATCAAGGAGTTTTGATGTATCAAGATACTTACTACCATATGGATTACAAACTAGTCTTGCAGCTGTAATGTCTGCAAGAAATTGGTCAGAACTAATATCTTACTTCAATGCTAATGATTGTGTAGTAGATAATGAGGTCGCGAATCTCCTTATGAATCTGCTTGGAGAATCTAACATAGAGATTAGGGGATACATAAGGGAAGCGGATGGTTTGATAAGGCACACAGATGCTAATTGTTGTAGAAGAAATTCAACTAAGTCAATCTTACAGTATCTTAGAAACAAAATCTCGCAACAGAAAAGATACGAGAGTAATGGATGTGAGGTAGATTCATGTAAGATTACCTACAATAATAACCCTATCGAAGCAATGATAACCCACTATGAACTACTCCTTAATCCATTAGGCAGTAAACAAGAGCTAGAATTTGATGAACAGGATCAGATAGCTTTTGGAGAAAAAATATTTGAAAATCATGATCATCATAACTTAATAGGTAATATTGGTCAGAGTGGAGCGATAAAGATAGAGGGTATGGCTACATTGGGAACTCTTAAAGATTTAAACAGGCACAGAAGCCTAGAAAGATATATGCCGATATTTCATGACGATATAAATATTGATAATGAGCTAGATAGAGATGACAAAGAATGTTTCTTTCTTTGTAACTATTTGGAACTTAAAGGTTTTGAAAAACTTAGAAAAGAATACGAAGAAGCTCTAAGTGAAACATATAAGATGATAAAGAATTGGAGAAGGGTGTCTAAGCAATTTATGTCCGAGGAAGTATCTTCTGAGTATACTAAATATTTACTCCCACATGCTCATAGTACCAAATACTGTTTCTATGGATCGTTCGATGATTTACAATATACAATCAATTTAAGAGTAAGAAGGGGAGGGCATATTGCATATAGAGTTTTAGTGTATAAATGGTTAGAATTACTTAGTGCCTTGGATCCAATCTGGAAACCATTGCTAAGTAATACTGAGAAACCTGATGCAAAATCAAAAACTCAGTTTGTTGATAGAAGTTAATATATTAGAATAAAGAAATGATACTTTCAGATAGGAGTCTAAAAGAGAAGATACAAAGCGGAGAAATTAGTATAGAACCTTTCTCTGACGAATTTGTCCAGCCAGCATCATATGATTTACACTTGGATAAAAACATTCTGGTTTTTGATACTGATAAGCATAAGTTGATAGATGTTAAAAAACCAGTAGAAGATCTTATGAAGAAGATAGAGATAGACGATATTTCTGGGTATACACTCAAACCAGGAGAATTTGTATTGGCAAATGTAAAAGAAGTTACAGGAGTTGATAACAAGCATGTAGGTAGATTGGAGGGAAAAAGCTCTCTTGCTAGAATGGGTCTGATCATACATGCTACAGCAGGATTTCTTGATCCAGGCAATAAATTAAGACTAACATTAGAAATAGCTAATCTATCTCCGCTCTCTATTCGTATATATGAAAATATGAAGATAGCACAGATAGCCTTTGAACAATTAGATAGAGATTGTGAAAGACCATATGGTAGCTCGGGTTTAAATAGTAAGTACAAAGGTGATATGACTGTCCAAGCAAGTAAGATGTGGAAGAATTTCTAAATTAAGTACATTTGAAGATGTTTGAAAAAATAAGGAAAGAATTTCCAATAATTAAGAGCTCGAGATTTGGTAAAAAACTTGTATATCTTGATAGTGCTGCTACTACCCAAAAACCTCAATTTGTGATTGATAGATTAAAGAAATATTATGAATCAGAGAATGCTAATATCCATAGAGGTCCATATGATCTTTCCTTGGAGGGTACAAGGCTATGGGAGTGGGCTCATCAAAAAGTTGCTTCCTTTATCAATGCAGACTCATACAAAGAGATAATCTTTGTAAGAAATACAACGGAAGGTCTTAACCTTTTGGTAAATACAGTTGGAAGGAAGCTTCTTACTAAGGATGATATTGTAGTAGTTAGTGAAATTGAACATCACAGTAATATTGTTTCTTGGATGATATTACAGAAAGAAATACCATTTAAGATTGAGTATATGCCAATAAAAGAAGACTATTCCTTGGATACAGATTGGCTGAAAAAATTAATTGAGAAAGACGGAAAAAAGATTAAGATTGTATCTTTGGTACATATATCAAATGTATTAGGGGTAAAAAATGATGTAGAAGAGATATTTAAAATTGCAAAGAAGAATGGTTCCTTTACTATACTTGACGCGGCTCAGAGTATTGTTCATTGTAAGGTAGATGTTAAAGAGATAGGATGTGATGCACTTGTTTTTTCTGGTCATAAAGCATATGCACCTTCAGGTACCGGAGCGGTATACTGCAAACAAAAATATTTAGAAGAACTTACTCCTTGGATGGGTGGAGGTGAGATGATTTCATCTGTATCTTTTGAAGGTTTCGAATACAATGAGCTCCCTTGGAAATTTGAAGCAGGTACTCCCGATATTGGTGGAGGTATCGTTTTGGGATACGCAATAGAGTGGTTCGAAAAAACCTTGGATAGTATTGGAGGGTGGGAGAAATTAATAAAACATGAGCAAGATTTAACAGAATTCTTCTTTAAACAGTTTGATGGAATAGAATGGTTTAAACCTTTTGGTCCAAGAGATTCATCTAGGAAGTATGGTCCCATCGCGTTCCATATAGAAGGTTTTACATTTAGAGGATGTAAGAATATTTTAAATATAGAAACTAATAGGGATGGTTCAGGTATCAGTAATTTCCTCAATGAGAAGGGAATTGCATTTAGAGAGGGTTATCACTGTGCAGAGCCTTTGCATGACAAATTATGTGTAGGACCGAGTTTAAGATTTAGTCTTGCAATATATACTAATGAAGAAGATTTGAAGTATGCAGCTAATATGCTTAAGCAAGCAGTATTACAAGGATTAAACTAGCCTCTCTTATATGATATATTGTGATATGGATTTAACAAATGCCCCAAAAAATATCCCTTCTGATGATGTTGCTCAAAAAAGTATTCTAGCAGAGGTAGTAGAACTTCAAAACAAGCTCAGCAGTTCCAATGCACCTATTGAGTTAAAAGAAGATGCAATGAGAACCATACAGAGGTTGGAGAGGATGGCTAAATGGGGCAATTATAGTTCTGAGTTTGAAAGTGTAGACAAATATGTGGATTGGGTTACAAGGATTCCTTGGGGGACTATCTCCGAGGATAATTTGGATATTAACAATGCAAAACAATTAATGGATTCCACCCACTATGGTATGGAGACTATTAAAAACCTAATCTTAGATTATCTAGCCGTAATGCAGTTGCAGAAAAGAATGAGAAGAAATTCTACTGATACTGTAAGCAATATGGCTAATCTTAGAGGGTCTTCTGCTAATGCTCCTGTGCTTCTTTTTCTTGGCTTACAAGGAGTAGGTAAAACCTCCATTGCAAAATCTATTGCTCAATCAATGGGTAGAAAGTTTGCAAGAGTATCTTTAGGTGCGATAGGGGATGTAAGAACCTTAAGAGGTACTCCGAGGCATGAGATAGATGCTGAACCTGGACAAATTATTAAGGCATTAATTAGAACTCAAAGTATGAATCCCGTGATCCTGATTGATGAGATTGAGAAAGCCAGTGGTAATGCAGGTTTACTTAATGATGTTATGGCAGCACTACTTGAGATTTTAGATCCAGAACAGAATGCTACTTTTGTTGACCACTATATTGATTATCCCGTAGATCTATCTCAGGTATTTTTCATTTGTACAGCCAATAACTTGGGAGGATTATCTGCTGCGTTACTTGATAGGGTAGAAATAATTAGGTTTACAAGTTATACAGATGAGGAAAAAGAGGTAATTGCAAAACAGTATATCCTTCCTAAGGTATTAAAGAATATGGGCTTAACTCAAGAACATATACAGATACAGGATAGTGTATGGCCATTACTTATTCGTCCAGTAGGTTTTGATGCTGGTATTAGACAATTAGAGAGGAATATTGCAACTTTAGCTAGAAGTGCGGCAAGGCAAATAGTTGGTGGGCGTCCCACACCTATAATGATTACACCAGAGAATGTAAAAGAGTATGTTCTTCCTGACCAAGGACCTTTGAGTTAATACCCTTTAAAGGGGTTTGTTAACTGTAGGGCTTTCATTACTCTTGATAAGTTAGGATTTCTTACTCCTCTAGAGAGGTCTGTCCTAAGTTGCGTTTTGGTTTCTTGTCTCTCAAGAAGTTTCAAATCATTACCTATCTTTTCTTGAGGTATTTGTTTAATATCAACTGCCTCAGTTACAAGATATTTTCTTATTTCATTGTCTTTGTTGATTGTCGTCATTTTCTATGATTCCTTGTGGAGTTATATGACTCCTACCCTTATTTAATTCCTCCCTTTGTTTCCTTACCTGTCCAGGTACAGTATTCTCATCAATCATTTCAACGAAAGATTTTTGAATTTCGTATTTCTTCGGATTCAACATCTCTTCTTGTTCTTTTAATCTCTTCTCTAGCTCTTCTTGATATTTTTCTCTTTCCGTCTTTATTCTCTCTATATCCCCTTGTTTTCTTTCTACTGCTCTTTCAATCAATTCATCCTGCTTGTTAATATCACCAGAGCTTGTCTTCATTGGTTGTTGTACTGCGGGAGGATCATATATTTGAGCGAGTTCAGATATTGACCTTGTGTCTGTCATTCCCTGTTGATTTTTCCTTGCTTCTAGTTCTCTTGGATCAGAGGTAATTAATTCGTGTTCAGCTTGACTTGAGAGTATTTGTATTCCTACATGGTTTGCACCAGCAAAGAATAGGCCTTGCCCTCTATCACAGTTAAGAAGAAAGTTTCTTTCTCCATCAGAGAGATTGAATACCTGTTGTAATTTCTCTACAGCGGATGGACTCTGTTTCATTAGTACTTGGATTGAAGAGTTTGAGATTATTGCTCTACCCATATCGTTGTTCATAAAGTCAGCAACATCTTGTGTAATTGTAGAAAGTCCAAGATAGTACTTTCTTGCTCTTTTCGCAAGGGAATACATGAATTTAGCAGAATCTTCCCTTTGCATCATATAC
>CAYMBI010000013.1:0-11042 GCA_964388655.1 uncultured Candidatus Saccharibacteria bacterium
AGGAAAACAAAGATACAGATATTAAAAGACCTCTTTGAAAGAGAGAGATTTTTGTTAATCAGCTTCCTCTAGAGTTACTTTTACAGTTCTTGTTTTTCCTGTATTCCACAGTTCTATCTCAACCTCATCACCAACTTTAAATGATTGTATAAGAGATGCAAAAGCGCCCCTAACAGCCTCTCCGTTTATCTTGGTAATTATATCTCCTCTTTCGATACCAGCTTTCGCTGCTGGACCTTTAGGATCAGTACTTACAACTAATGCCCCAGCAACAACATCTCTATAATAAAGAGCTTCATACTCAGAAATCATTTGATATGAAATCCCAATGTATGGTTTAATAAATTTACCATATGTTCTGTATTCATTTAGCCTTTGCTTTACTATATTAATTGGCAAAGCAAAAGAAATATTATCTGCTCCCGAAGTCGTTGCAAAATTGACACCTACAACCTTTCCCTCTGTACTAATCAATGGTCCTCCAGAGTTTCCAGGGTTTACTGCAGCATCTGTTTGTATCACATTCTCATATACTTTTGTTGTAGAACCAAACCAACCAGATGACGTTCTTACAGATCTATTGAGCCCACTTATTACACCTGTAGTAACACTCCCTGCATATTCCCCTAGTGGTGTCCCAATAGCAATTACAGTTTGACCAACTAATAGATTGTCCGAATCACCAAGTTCAAGAGCTTTCAAATCTTTTGCATCTATTTTTAATACAGCGATATCATTGTTATCATCCCTCATAATTTCCACGACATTGTGCTGCTTACCATCCTCAGTAATGACTATATATGACGCCGTTGGTTCAGATACTACATGTTGATTTGTAATAATTATTCCATTGGAGTCTACTATAAAGCCTGTTCCAATTTTACTTACACTATCCACTATACCTCCTCCCCTTTGTAGAGAAACTTGTGACACAGCTATACTTACAACCGACTCTGAAGACTCCTTAACTACATTAATAATCACATTCTCTTCTGGAGTTACTGTAATATTTGGTGAGATCCTTTCTTCAACAACATTTACATTGCCAAGGAGGAGATTTTTCAGTTCTGGAGATACTCGAAGTATAAGAATTGTTGTAACTAAAAGAAACACAAACATAGCTAACACAACAACTGAGATACCGATAACTTTGAGATATTTAAACCTACCAGAATCTACCTTTATTCTCTTTTTTTGCTCTACCTTACTTGTATCTTTTTTCATATCAGTTGTTATTAAAAAATTAGCTATTAAGTAACTTTAGCGCATCCTCTAATTGCCTATCAAGGCCTTTGAGAAAGTCTTCCGTTGTGTTCTCTACTTCATAATCTGGGGTTACAGGATTCTCTCTGTTAAGCCAACTTCCATCAGGAAGTAACCATTTTAATATTGTAATATGTAAGCTAGAACCGCCTCTCAAATCTAAAACACTTTGAGCTGTTCCCTTACCATATGTTTCAGTTCCTAACACCTTTGCCCTACCATTTTGTTGCAGTGCTCCTGCAAATATCTCTGAAGCAGACGCACTACCTGAATCAACAAGAATGACTACTTCTATATTTTGTAATTTTCCTCCCTTCTTAGCCAAGAACTCTTGTACATTCCCACTACCGTCTTCTTGTTTTGCTATTAACGTTCCCTCAGGAAGAAAATCACCTGCCGCATATACTGCTGCATCAAAATATCCCCCAGGGTTACCTCTTAAATCAACAATTGCTTTCTCCACTCCTTGGGAAACAACCTTGTTTACTAGTTCATCCCACTTACCATTCCACTCTAAATATGAAGACTCTGTAAATCTTGCAATATCAATCATGGCAACACTCTCATTCTTTCCTACAAAGGTTAGTGTCATGCTTGGTACTGTAACCTGCCCCCTAGTTATCTCTACGTCTACAGGTTCCAAATCACCTTTGTGCAATACTTTTAATACTACCTTTGTGCCGGATTTACCTCGAATTTTCTGTACAATTTCATAGATATTGTCTCCGCTTTTTACTTCATAATCATCTACTGCAAGTATGTAATCTCCAGGCCTAATACCAGCTTCTTTTGCAGGGGATCCATCTAGAGGTGACACTATTATGATTGCTCCATTCTCATATCCTAGCTCAGCACCTATGCCTTCGAAATATTTACCCTGATTTGCCTCATTAAATTTTCTTGTTTCTTCAGGTGTCAAAAATACAGTTGCAGGATCACCATAAGAATCTACCATTCCCTTTATTGCACCAAACATTCTTTCCTCTGCTGTAACCTTATCCTTTTCTACATACTTAGTTTCCATTATATTCCAAACTTCCCAGAACAAATCTTGGTTCACATCAGGTTTCTTAAAAAGAAATGGACTCTTTGGAACATCGAAGTTTCTACCGACTACTATTCCAAATGAGAAGGCTATTACAACAACTACAGTTATCCAGAAATTCCTTGTTAATCTGTTTTCCACGATAGAAGAAAGATAAAATAAAGTATATCCAAAATTATATTACTGAGATGAATGTATTACAAATCTATAAAATCTAGACTACCGATATGTAGCAAAGATTGACCTTTTTTATCAAAATCCACAAATACATAATCTGAGTCCCCTTGTATATCTACAATTTTACCGATATACCCATAACTTGATTGGGCTCTTGATATTACAGTTTGATTAATATATTGATCTACAAACCACCCTTTGTTCTCCTTAATGTCTCCAGATATAATGAATAGTTGATTCTCAATACCATCTAATATCGTCAATCGACCCTTAAGAGAAACTAATCTCTCAATAAATTTCGGATCACAATGAACAGAGCCAAAACCACCAAGAACAGCTACTGGAAGACCAATGTTTCTAAACTCAGAGTATGATATTGCATAGGTAAGTATAGCTACTGCACCTCTTTCAAAAAGCTCAAAAGCCACCCTATCATAAAGAAATGGTCCGACCCAAACAATTTTACCACTATAATCTTTGTCTAATATCTTTTCTGTAACTATACTATTTCCATCTGCTAATATTTCCAGTTTTCCAAAATATTTACTTTCTGTCTTTGTAGTAGCAACAGCATCAATACAAGTGGCATCCGCTGTTACAACCATACCATCGTTGGGATTTATTGTATTTATATAACCATCGAAATCACTCTCAAAAATGGTACTGGTTTCTTCTCCTAGGATATCAATATACCCTTTTGATATTCTGCTTAAATCTAGTATTCCCGAAACACTTGTAACCGCTTCAGTAAAAGTCAAACCTCCACTAGAAACTTTTTGAGCTATTACATCTCCTTCATCAACATATTCACCATTTATTCTAGAAATATACTTAAAACAGTCTTCTATCTTACAATTAATTATCTTTGGCAGATAGATTGATTTCTTTATACTACTATTGTATCCCTCAAATAGTTTATCCCCTACTTTTACATAACTACCCTGCTTAACAAAAACCTTTTCATTGCCCTTTAAAGGTATACTAAATTTGTAATCTGTGTATTTTTCAAAAACTCTACTCCTTATTTCCATTACTCCAATTCTGTAATTTTATCTTATTATCTTTTGCTTTAGGACCATATATTACTGGTCGAATTCTACAATCAACAACGAAGGATTCATATAATACTCCTCCATGATTTGAGATAAAGGAGATCTCCGTATTTGGAAAGTGAGTTAAAACAGTACCATTTTTTAACGCTCCCTCAAATACAACTTTACTTCTACCATTTGGAATATTAAATATTTCCAAATTTGGATTAAGAGCATATATTTCTTTCTGTTCAAATTCCTGAGAAAGCATTCTCCCTGTGAACACAATCTTCCCTTTTGCTCGTGAAGGTACCTCTGGTATGACAACCTTAAAGGCTTTCGGAAGAACATCCCCTTTTATTACAACAATATCTTCGGATTCAGAAGCCTTTATCAAATTCTTTCCATAGCAAATAACCCTGTTCTCACGATCTATGTACAAATCAAATATTCCATCTAGCTCAAAACCGTCAATAATTGAAAGTAGGAGATCTCTCTTTTTAAGTAATTTTGCTAATTTTCCAGTAACAAACACTGCACTACCTACTCTTCCGAAACCATTTAACTTCTCTCTGTTACTCTCTTTTATAGAGAGGTTCTGTATTGTCACATATGACCTCAAAACATCATCTACTATCGAATCGGATATAAAGTCTGGTGTATTTGCGACAAAATTAGCCCACCTATCTGTCACCTCTTCAGCACTAGATTCTACAGACAAGAATGCCTGTAATCTTGAATTCTTAATAGAGTCAATTAACCCTATCTCACTACTCCAGGATATCTTACTTGTAGAAAAATCCAAACCTACCCTTTTTTCTTTCCCAAATATCCCTGTAGATACTGTCTTAAACTTTGACCTATACACAGTAAAGTGTGAAAGATCCAAATCTATCCAAAGTATATCCTCATATTCAAGCCTTTCTCTCAAACCTTCTATTAACCCCTTCATATACTTGTCATCGACTATTCTCAAGGAAATATCTTTAGAGAAATCTTTCAATGAAAGATATATCTTGTTAAAGAATGGCTGATTATCATCAACTAGAACCTTTAAACCACTAACACCTACTCCCTCTGATTGGAAATCAACTATCTTAAATATGCCATCCCATCTCCTATCAACAATATCCCAATCAAAAACTTTCTCAAGTGAATCAAAATACTCAAACCAAAATTTCTTGTTAAATACTATGTCATCCATCCTGAATTTTAATGGAGAAAGATCCGTAACATCAGAGAGCATATATGTTTTTTGTGCCAAGAAATCAGTATATGCAAGATTTGCAAAGATGTGATTATCCTTAACAAAGATACTTAAGTAAGCATTTTGTTTCAATATGGGCAGTGTACTCATTACGTAAACAGTTTACCAGTAAAAGGATATTTTGGAAACAAGGAGAAAGTAAAAAGGGGGCTAATAGCCCCCTTTCTATATGAAATCATATTCAGTTTATGCTTCCCTTGCGACATATGGAAGAAGAGACATAAATCTAGCTCTCTTAATGGCTCTTTTTAATTGTTTCTGATGTTTGTGACATGCTCCCGATTTCTCTGTGGCAATTATCTTTCCCCTGACAGATGTAAATTTTTTAAGCTGGTATACATCTTTATAGGAAATATGCTTAACCCCAGAGTCACAAAGAGGACATGAAAGATTTTGTACAATCTTTTTTCTTTTCTTTACCTTTTTCTTCCCTCCGTATGAATCATCTGCATCTTCTTCTATAACACTCTTCTCATCAAAGACATCTTCCAATGTAGGTACTACTACTTTTTTCTCTTCTTCTGAACTCATTACTTACTAAAACCTAAATTAAAATGGTAAATCCGAATCCTCTAAAGGATCTTCATCTGTTGGTGATTCCTCCAAAGGTATTTCCTCTTCAACTTCTTGCTCAGGCATAGGTTCTCCGACTCCATTACCTTGCTTTCCCTTACTATCTAAAAGAATCATATCATCTACCCTTACTTCAGTCTTATATCTCGTAGAACCATCTTCTGCTTCCCACGATCTTGTTGTGAGTGAACCCTCTATATAAACTTTCATTCCCTTCGCGAGTAGTTGCTGACATATCTCAGCCATTTTATTCCAAGCCACAATATTATGAAACTCTGCAACCTCCTTCATATTCCCATCTTGATCCTTCCAAGATTTGTTGGTTGCTAAACCAAATGTAACAACAGGTGTTCCACTTGTTGTATATCTTAGCTCAGGTTCTCTTGTCAAATTACCAATTAACTGAACTTTGTTTAAAGACCTTGCTGACATTTTTTGTATATATATAAATTTAACTTACCTAAAATATTACCAACCAAAAATAAAAAAATACTTAACTATACTTCAATTTCTTTTTTCTTAATTCTAGTACCAATCTCCTCTGGATGCTCAACCTCGACAATCATAAATCTAAGTATTTCCTGTCTTAATTGAAGTAATCTTTTCATCTCGTTTATGTTTTTCGGAGATGATTTAAAATCATACACAATATAATATCCCTCATTATGTCCTGCAATCTTGTATGCTAGATACCTCTTTCCCCATACATCAACATCCAATACCTCTCCATTATCCTGTTCCATCATCTCCATAAATTCTTTATGAATACTCTTTCTTAAATCATCAGGAAGTAATGGCTTTAATACAACCATCATTTCATAGTTTCTCATCTTTTTTACTCTATCTGTAGACATCAACAACTATCTATTAAATTAATATCAATGCGAATGGAATTTTATCAGAAAAAACAACCGATTACAATTCTATTTAAGCATTTGCCAAAATTACAATATAGTCTCCATCTCTTACCACATACTCTTTACCATGATTTTTTACTAATCCCTCCTCTTTTGCCCTATTCCAACCTCCTACATTTATCATTTCATCAACATTTACAACATCTGCTGTAATAAAGTTTTTGGATAAATCTGAATGAATAACACCAGCAGCACTCTTTACGTCTGCTCCACTCTCAATGGTCCATGCATTACATTCTTTTTTAGAACCAGTATAGAAAGTAAGTAAATTCAATCTTTTATAAGCATACATAATCACATCTTCTACTGTCACTGGTTTACTACCAAGCAACTCTACATATTCATTCATTTCTTCTTCACTCATACCTGCCAAATCTGATAATAGTTTTACATCTACTCTTACAATATATTCTTTTTTTTCATCCTTAGATATTTGCATAAGGGACCTTTCCCACTCCCCTATCTTCTCATCATCTAGACCTTCCTTACAATTAAGCAAGAAAAGTCTCTGCTTAGCAGTAAGTAACCATAACTCTCTAACAAACTCTCTTTCTTCATTGTTAAAATCCATATCTATTACAGGGATTCCTTCATTCAAAGCCCGTTTTAGTTTCTCCAATACTGATATTTGTAGTTGGGACTCGCTTGTAACTCCTGACTTAGAATTCCTGATTACAGACGCGAATTTTTTCTCTACTACCTCTAAATCTTTTAATATTAACTCTGCTTGAACAATTTCAAAATCTTCTACAGGATTAACCCTGTTGTATACATGAACAATCTCATCACTAGTGAATGCCCTAAGAACATATACAATTACATCAACCTCTTTAATATGTGCAAGGAATTGATTCCCAAGACCTTCTCCCTTGGATGCCCCCTTTACTAATCCTGCAATATCTACAAATGTCATAACTGATGGAACAATTTTCTCTGCATTAAAAAATTCCGAAAGTCTTTTTAATCTCTCATCGGGTATCTCTACAACCCCAACGTTCTTGTCTATTGTACAGAAAGGGAAATTTTCTGCAGGAACAGTTTTTTTTGTTAGTGCATTGAAAAGGGATGATTTGCCTGCATTTGGCAACCCTACTATTCCCAATGACAATGTATGCGATCTAGTTACTTCACTCATGATGTATGCACATATGTTAATTCCAGGATTATACCATCTTTAAATTTAATATTAACCCTTTCAATAGGATAAATTCTAAAGTAATATATTCACATGAGATTCAATATATTAAAAGTTATACTTTTTCTAATAATCTTTGCCCTAAGTTATGGTATTGTTGGTGCACAATCATATGATTTCTCAATATCAAACAACACCACAATCCGATATACAACTGGAGATGAATATGTAACTGTTAAAACTGAATATATAAGAGAAGTAAGAAATAGTTCATATTACTACTCGACTCAAGGAGAAAAAGTATTTCATATTCCCGATCTTCCAAAAGCAAAACAGTATGAATTGGAATTAGAAAGACAATACAAAATAGATTCTATTAAGGTAACAGATAGTAATGGAAGAAATATTTCATACACAGTGGAAGAACTAAACTTCGGAGAAGGAATATATGTAAAGGTTCCTAATTACAGGCAAACTACATATGGAAATCCTTACAAAATTTTTGTTGAATACAAGACACATGATTTAGTGAAGAAGGTATACAATCATGTAGTTCTCATAGCCCCCGCCATACATGAAGATACGGAGTTTCAACAAGTTGACAGTTCAAGTGGAACAAGGACATCCTTCTCGTATGATTTAAAGGTAATCGTAGACAAAAATATCCCTGATATTGTTAAAGTATTCCCAGCCAAATATACAATCCAAGAGGGGAAAGATACTACAGTATATTCATTTAGTTCTGAAGATAGGATGGGGAATTCTCCATATTTAGAATTTGGTACAAGTCAAATTTACAGATTTGAATTAAGATACAAAACTCCAAAAACAGATACTATCATTCCAGAGAAATATTCCTCTATGCTCAAGGCTCTCTCCACAAACATATATGAACTCTCTTTACCAAGAGAATTTGAAGAAACAAATCAAAGAGTAAAAATAGATGGAATATTTCCACAACCAACACAAATATATAAGGATATAGAGGGAAATATATTAGCTAAGTTCGAAGTACCTGCAAACAAAAGTAGTGAAATATTCATTACAGGATATATATTTGTCGAACAGGATACATTACAAAACCAAAGAGCAATACCTGATTTTCCATTAACTGAGTATTTTGATCTCATATCAAAAGACAAGGGTCTTAAGAAATATTTAACCCATACAAGGTACTGGGAAGTTAATGATTCATATATTAAGCAAGAAGCGAACAAGATCCTTTCAGAGAGCAAAACCTTTTTGGAACTTGTAAAAAACGATTACAAATATATTAATGACAGACTTGAATATGATGAGAGCAAAGCAAATAGTGATAATGAAAGGATAGGTGCGAAGGCAGCGTTAATGGGAGGCGGTTCTGTTTGTATGGAGTACGCAGACTCTATGATAGCGATCCTAAGAGCACAGGGTGTCCCTGTGAGAGCAGCATTAGGCTATTCAAACTTGAATACGCTTGCCAAAACCAACAAAGAAGGTAGTACAAGACATCAATGGGTACATATTTGGGTTCCCAACTACGGTTGGTTAAGTGTTGATCCTACATATGAGAGTAACAATATGTTAATAGGGCAAAACATAGAAAAAATATTGTGGGAAACATTTTACAATGAGGAATTGAGTAATATAAAGATATATTCAGCTGATAAAACAAGTAGTACTGACTTTTCGGATTATTCTGTCAAAGTCTTCGCAGTTTATGAGGTACCAAATATTGAAAATTTACTAGATTATTCTGATATTCAATCTGTTCAGGAAAAGGGTAGTACTGCATCTGATACTCTTAATACTTTTGTCAAAACTACAGCTCTCGGGAAATCATTGGTAATACTACTACCTATAATTTCAATTCTACTCGTTTTGATACTTATTCTTTCTTTCGTTACCTACAGTATTAGAAGAATTAAATCTCGTAAAGTTTCTTAATATCAATTGCTTTAATACCATCCTCCATTCTATCCTGTGTAGTTGCGTAAAGGGTCATTAAGGTCTCCCCTTTCTTTACTTTATCTCCTGGCATTTTCTCAATATATATACCTGCTTCCTTAATCTTTGGTGTACCCAGAGCTCTTGCTATCTCCACAATCTCTCTCGTACATAAGTACTTAATTTCGAAATCCTTAGGAGCTTTTACTTCATATGTTAACTCTCCAGGTATCAATTCATCTGATTTAACAACCTTCTTTGCTCCCTGTGCCTTGGCTATTTCCCAGAATTTTTCTAGTGCCATTCCAGAATCTAACAACTGTTGAGCAATTTTTCTCCCCTCCCCCTTCTTCGCCTTATCATTGTGTTCAAATATCTCCGCTGCCATACCAAGTACAATATCTTCCATACCCTGGGGACGTTTCTCATGCCTTTCTAAAACCCTAAGACAGTCTCTCATTTCTAATACAGGGCCAACTCCATTACCATCAGGTCCTTTCACTACCCTCTTGTAAGTTACACATTTTATACCAAAGTAAGTAAAGAGTTTCTCAAACTCTCTTACCAAAAATTCTAAATCATCTGGTCTTTCTAATTTTGTACCTTTACCATATGGAAGATCAATCAATACAGATGTAACCCCTACAGCAATTTTTTTTGCAACAATACTAACTAATACCTTCTGAAACTCTTGAATCTTTAAAGATCTCTCTACGTTGATAATTTCATCATCTGCAGGAGCTAAATACAACGAGCCCCCCCATATCATACATGCACCTGTACTTTCAACGACCTTGTATACTTTCTTTTTAGGTAAAGCTACCGGCATTACAGTCTCTAATATGTCTGTTGTGCCAGCAGGAGATGTAATTGCCCTTGTGGAACTATTTGGTACTACAAGGTCGTTAGCTGCCAAGATTGGCACAAGTATTGGTGTAATACCTTTACCTGCAGTACCCCCAATCGAATGTTTGTCTACTACTAAATCTTTATTGTTTTTTATGAATTTGAAATCCAATATGTCTCCAGATTCGGCCATCCCCTTGGTCATCCATCGTATTTCGTCCTCGTTAAACCCAGGGTTAAAGAATGTTGAAACAAAAAACGCCACTTCAGTCTCTTTAAGCTTTCTAGATCCTATATCCATCATAATTGATAGAAGTTCTTCTTCATTTAACCTCTGGCCAGACATCTTTTTCTTAATAGCTTCAAGAGATTTGCTTGAGTTAGGTAAATCTATGAGTACCTTGGCATTTTCAGGGATATGGTATTCATCAGGAATTTCCTCATAGAGACCAACTTCCCCGACACCTATCTCAGTTTCTGTTATTATAACTTTTACGTAAAGCTCAATATCTCTATATCCAAGCAAAACAATCTCACCCTCATGTATACCAAGGTCATCAGCGTCCTTCTGATGAATGATTATGAATAAATCTTTACCTGCTCCTAGGTCAATTTTTTTACTCTTAAGGTATAGGGCCATATTTCTGTACTATTTAATTTAAGACTCGAAAAGCCATGAGTATTTTGCTCTAACTACATCTGCTATTTCTTTAGGTTTTAATATGCCAAATTCGGTCAAAAAGCCTGTGATAAGATAGTTGTCTACAATCTCAAAAGCAGGGTTGTATATTTGCAGTTCCTTTGGTGCGTCATTCCATAATTCCCTATCTTCTCTTACTTCTATAGTTAGGTCATCCACTCC
>CAYMBI010000014.1:0-10924 GCA_964388655.1 uncultured Candidatus Saccharibacteria bacterium
AAAAGATGGCAAGAAGTAAAAAGTTTTTAACAATTGCAAAATTTGAATTTAAAATTGTTGTAAGAAAACCTACCTTTTGGTTAGCAACTTTGTTTTTACCAGTATTAAAGGGAGTTATTTCTTTTGTATCTGGTTATGCAAGTATAGAGGCTACAAAGAAAATGGAAAATTTGGGTGGTCAGTTTACACAGATATTGGTGTTAGATGAGTATGGTATTTTTCCGAAAGAAATCTTTGTAGAGCCGATAAAGGAAGTTGAGGATTATGAAAGTGCTCTCGGAGAGGTTAGAGAAGATAAAAACAAGGCATTTGTATATATTCCAAAGAGTTTTGGTGAATATTTGAAATATGATTTTATTTATCAAAAGGATGAGTCGATATTATCTGGAGTTACGATGGTTCCTGTTATTAATTCGATAATTAAGCAAAGTATATATTCCAGAATTGAGGATCCATTAGTAGTATCATTATTAGCAAAAGAACCTTCAGGGGAAGTAAAGAGTTTCGACAAAGATGGTGAGATAGTGGCTGAAGGATTTGGTCAATATATCCTACCAATTGCATCTTTAGTTGTATTCTTTTTGGCAGTCTTTATATCTTCTACCTTTCTTTTAGAGAGTGTTTCTGCAGAAAAAGAAAATAAAATGATTGAAACTATGCTTTCTATTGTAGATAAGAAGTCATTAATGTTTGGAAAGCTAATAGGGCTTGTTGGTATAGTTTCTTTACAGCTTCTTATTTGGTTATCCTTTGGTATATTGGTGTATGTATTAGGACAGCAATATTTTTCGTTAGATTTGCCCATAGATATTAGTAATATAGATTACTCTGTTTTGCCTGTTAATATATTCTTTACAGTATCAGGATTCATTTTCTTTGCTTCTATAATGGTTGGTGTTGGAGCGATAGGTACAGGTGCTCAAGATAGTAGAAATCTTTCCTCTGTATTCATTCTTTTAGCAATATTCCCTATCTATCTGATGCAAATTCTTGTTATGGAGCCATCTGGTACTCTTGCAAAAATATTTACATATTTTCCATTCACTTCTCATATGATTCTCTTAGTTCGAAATTCTCTTGGGGCTCTAAGTATTGGGGAATTAATATTAGGTGTTCTTGTTACTACTATCTACGGTTTCATCGCTCTTTGGTTAGCTCTTAAAATGTTTGAGCTTGGTTGTCTTATGTACAACAGAAGACCTTCCTTCAAAGAGATTGTTGGTTATTTAATACCTAAAAAGTATTAACATTTGAATGCTTTTGGAATAAAATAATGTAGATAACTTAAATATATACAAGTATGTCAAAGAAATTGTATAGATCTGAAACAGATAAGATGATTGGTGGAGTATGTGGTGGTTTAGCTGAATACTTCAATATTGATTCTTCTATTGTAAGATTAATCTTCGTTTTTGTTCTTCTTTATGGAGGTTCCGGTTTATTAGCATATCTAATACTTTGGGTAGTTCTTCCAAGTAGTTCTTCACTAGACTTATCCTCTGATGAGGTAATTAGTAAGAATACACAAGAGATAAAGGAGAAGGTTGAAAAGAGTGCAAAGGGTATCAAAAGAGAAGTAAAGTCTGATACCAAAGAAAAATAACTTTTTAAAATATTTCTATGGAAAAAGACATAGAGAGATATAGGTCCAAGGACGTTGTGTGGGCTGTATTTTTGATATTTGTAGGAACTGTATTCCTACTTAATACAACAGGTGTTGTAAGTTGGTCTATATGGTCATATATCCTTAGATTCTGGCCAGTATTTTTAATTCTTGGAGGATTGAAGTTGATTATGGGTAAGTCAGCATTAGCTGAAATACTCCTTTCAGTCTTAGCTTTAATTCTTTTCCTTTTTGTAGGTTTAGTTTCTTACCTTACATATACTCAAAGCAGGATAGATTTCCTCCCAGAGTCTGTAAACAGATGTATAACTGGAAGGTGTATGGGATTTGTAGGTGGTAGAGAGAGTATTGAGAAGCAAATGGTTGTTGCCCAAGATGATTACCCAGAGATTCTAGCGAGTAGGGCTGTGAGATTGAATATTGGTGCTGCAGAGTTTGAACTAATAGATGCTGATGTATCAAATCATTTAACCGTAAGAGCTTTGTATCCTTCTAGATATATTACTCCAAAACTTTCAAGTGAAGTCTCTGGAGATAGATTAAGAATGGATTTCAGGAGTGCTTCTTTTAGTGGTTTTACATTCTTTTACAATGATAGGTCGGAGTATGATTTAGTATTGGGACAGAAAGACTTGCTTACAGATTTAGATATTAATTTAGGAGCAGGGAGTGGTACAGTTTACTTTGATGAGGTTGTTACAGGGGAAATTCTTTCAAAAGTTGGTGCAGGAAAATTAGTTCTTAGGCTTGGAGAAAGAAGTATTCCATCAGAAAGGATTGTAATAGATGTTGGTGCAGGAGAAGTAACGTTAGAATTGCCAGAGGAGGTTGGATATACATTAGAGTATGATTTGGGAGTAGGAACTATTACAGGTAACGGCAAAGATATCGCAACTTTTATTGGTAGTGAAAAGAGATATGAGTCTGAAAATTATGATTCAGCAGAATTGAAAGTAAGAATAGTGGCAAAGGTTGGCGTGGGGACTTTGAATATTAATAGTAGGTAATAATTTAAATTAATATATTTAATTATGAAAAACAGTTCTAGATTCATTTTGGGAGTAATATTAATAACTTTAGGTATACTCTTCTTAATAGAGCAAACAGGTTTCTTTGGAAGATTTAGTATTTCGATCTGGAGTCTGGTTTGGACTTTTTGGCCTTTGATATTAATATTTCTTGGTACAAGATTGCTTATTGAAAGAAACACCAATGGAGGATTAATATTACTAGTGTTGGGTGTAGTCTTTCTTTCAACAAATCTTTTTCAGTGGAATTTCTTTGCAGTTCTTTGGCCTGTTGTAATAATTACAATTGGTCTTTCAATCTTACTTCGTAGAGAAGGGGGAAGTTTTAATACAAGTACAAAAACAACGGGGGCAGGTAAATTAAACGAGAGTGTAGTTTTTTGGGGAGTAGACAAGGTTGTAAATTCAAAAGAATTTAAAGGAGGTGAACTTAATGTTGCATTCGGTGGTATAAAAGTAGATTTAAGAGATGCAAAAATATCAAAAGAGGGTGCAAAATTACATGTTAACTGTGCATTCGGAGGAGTAGAAATACTTGTCCCTAAGGATTGCCGAGTAATTACCAATGGTACAGGGATATTAGGTGCATGGGAATCTAAGGTTGAAGAAAGAAAAGTTGATGAGCCAGTACTTGAGATTACAGGTGGAGTAGCATTTGGTGGAGTGGAGATTAAGTAATTCTCCAATCTATTTCTTTTTTCCCTTTACTTTTTAGGTAGGTATTTGTTTTACTAAAAGGTTTACTTCCAAAGAAGCCCTTGTTTGCAGAGAATGGTGATGGGTGAGGGGATGATATTACTAAGTGTTTTCTTTCGTCTATAAAAGCTTTTTTACTTTGTGCATATTTTCCCCAGAGGATAAAGACGATGTTTTCTTTCTTGTCAGAGATTTTCTTTATTATGGAATCTGTATATTCTTCCCATCCAATGTTTCTATGAGAGGCAGGTTTGTCTTTCTCAACAGTCAATACACTATTTAAGAGTAATACTCCTTGTTTTGCCCATGATGTTAAGTCTCCATGGTTAGGTATTTTAATACCCATATCTGATTTTAATTCCTCGTAGATGTTTCTAAGTGATGGTGGTAGTTTAACCCCTTTGTTAACAGAAAAAGCTAATCCATTTGCTTCTCCCTCTCCATGGTAAGGATCTTGACCTAATATTACTACCTTTATGTTTTCAAAGGGGGTAAGTTCCAACGCCCGAAAGATTAATTCTTTCGGTGGATATATTGTTAGATCAAAATCCACAGAATCAAGAATCTTGGCTCTAATCATCTTTTTGACCAGGGACTGTTAAGACATACTCTCCGTCTTCGTTAAGTTCATAATGATTACCATTTTGATCAATGAAATCAGTAACTCCTCTTACGGAAGAGAGGTCTGGCATACCTGTCTCTGGATCAATATCTAACCAGTATGTGCTGTTATCTAACATCTCATCTTTATTAACTACATCATCAGGACCATTTTGTATATCTTTTTCTTCAAAATCCATGTATATATTCTCTAAAATTAATTTCTATATTCTACAACAAAATCTTACCTTTGTGATATAATCTTCCAACACGTTGACCCAGATATCACTGGAGAGTGGTGGAAAGAAAGCCATGTGGCAAGTAGACTCCAACGGTATGCTACCGAGAAAAAGCGATGGCCATTTTTTGTGGTCACTGAGAAAATTGTAGTAATACAATTTTGAAGAAGGGTGGTAACACGTATATACGTCCCTTTGTGAGAGCTGGTACAATGTATCGTATCTTACAAAGGGATTTTTGTTTTAGATAACTTTGGTAAAGAAAAATATGTCAAAATCCAGAATACCTGAAGTAAACCCATCTGTTAATTTCTCAGAAATGGAGGATAGGATAAATGAGTTTTGGAAAGAAAAAGATATATTCAAAAAGAGTATAGAGCGAAGACCGAAGGAAAAAAGATATTCTTTTGTTGATGGACCTCCTTTTGTTTCTGGGATGCCACACTATGGTACATTACTCGTGTCAATTCCGAAGGATATAATTCCAAGATATTGGACCATGAAAGGTTATAGGGTAAGAAGAGTATGGGGTTGGGATTGTCATGGTTTGCCTATAGAGACAAAGGTTAATGAAAAGTATGGTATAAAGGATAGATATGAAATAGAAGAGAAAGTTGGGGTAGATAACTATGTAAGACAATGTAGAGAATTTGTTGAGCAACACATTGCGGACTGGAGATGGTACATAGAGAAGATAGGGAGATGGGTTGATTTAGATAATGCGTATAGGACTATGGACCCTGAATTTAACGAATCGGTTATATGGGCATTCAAAAAATTCTGGGACGAAGGATATATATACAAAGGAAAAAGGGTCTCTTTGTATTCTACTGATACTTCTACACCAGTTTCAAGTTTTGAAGTAGGTATGGATGACAATTATAAAGATGAAGAAGATCTTTCGATATTCGTTAAGTTTGAGATCAAGGGTGAAAAGTTTAAGAATATTACAGGTGGTAAACCTCTTAAAATAGTAGCTTGGACTACAACACCTTGGACTATACCAGCAAATTTTGCATTAGTTGTAAATCCAGAGTTTACATACTCCGTCGTTAAGTATCAGGAAGAATACCTTGTAATGGCAAAAGATAGGCTTGATTTTGCATTTGAAGGAATGGAGTATGAAGTTGTAAAGGAACTTAAGGGAGATGAGTTTGAGGGATTAGAATATGTACCTGCATATGACTACTACATTGAAAGTGCTACAGAGAATGATTGGCATATATATACCTCTGACGAAGTTATTGAAGATGAAGGAACAGGTGTATTACATGTTGCACCAGGTTTTGGAGAAGTGGACTTTAATATGGGACAAAAATGGGGGTTAAGTGATACTGTTCATATAGATGATGTCGGGAACCTACTTGTCGGAGAATGGAAGGGAGTGTATATTCGAGATGCTTCTGATCAGATTGCAGAGGATTTAAGGAACAGAAATCTTCTTCTGAAATCATTACCATATGTACATAGATTACCGTTTTATAGGGGTAAGAATCCTCTAATATACATGGCTCAAGATTCATATTTTGTTGACATTCAGAAGATAAAAGGAAGGATGTTAGAATTGGAGAAAAAGATTAAATGGATACCTTCTACCTTTAAGAAAAGGTTTCATAATGTTATAGAAACATCTCCCGATTGGGCGGTATCAAGAAATAGATATTGGGCAACAATAATGCCTATATGGAAAAGTGGTGATGGAGACCAAATAGTTGTTGGTAGTATAGAGGAGATGATGGAATATACAGACCAAATAGAGAAGAGAATTGTAAATGGGAGGGTTGAGTATATGTTTAACGGTAGAAAGGTTACATTACACAGAGATGTTTGTGACAAAATAGTTTTTAAAAAGGATGGTAAAGAGTACAGAAGAATACCAGAAGTACTAGATTGTTGGATGGATTCAGGCTCTGTTCCATTTGCGGAGCATCACTATCCATTTGAAAATATACAAGCATTTGAGCAGTCATTTCCTGCAGACTTCATTGTTGAATATACTGGACAAATTAGGGCCTGGTTTAATGTTTTGTTTAGAATGTCTACTATTCTTTTTGATGATGTACCTTACAAAAATGTTGTATGTCACGGTGTTTTGTTCGGAAATGATGGTAGAAAAATGAGTAAAGAATTTAAGAATTACCCAGATCCTAGGGAAACGCTAGAGAAAAAAGGAGGAGAAGCACTAAGACTTTACTTTATGTCTACACCAATTATGGCTGGGGGGGACATTAACTGGTCTGATGATCTATTAAATGAACAGGTAAAGAATGTCCTGATTCCTCTATGGAATACATTTAGGTACTTAACTATGTATGCGAATATTCATGGATGGACTCCAGAAAATACTAATTTCACATCAGACAATCTATTAGATAAATGGCTAGAGGAATATATGAAGAAAGTTGCAAAAGAATATTCTAATGCATTGGAGAACTATGATATTCCTTCATCTGTTAAGGTAATTCAACCTTGTATAGACAATATTTCTAAATGGTGGATTAGAAGATCCAGAGACAGATTTGCTCTAGGAGATACTCAGGCACTACAAACTCTTTATGCCTCCATGGTTCTCTTTGCGAAGATCTTTGCTCCACAGATGCCATTTGTTTCTGAAGAAATATATCAGACTCTTGTTGTAAAGCCAGGCTTAAAAGATGCGAAAGAATCTGTTCATCTTGAGGATTATCCAGTATTTAGTGATGAAATTGATGAAGAGCTACTAAAGAACATGGAGATAGTAAGGGAAGTATGTTCAAACGGTTTGAAACTTAGAGAAGATACGCACTTTAATCTCAGACAGCCATTGGCGAAGGCGTATATTGGGTTGAAGGATGAGATACTAGCTGAGATTGTAAAGTCCGAATTGAATGTACTTGATGTACAGTATTCAGAAAAACCAGTAGAAGGAGAAGGTCTTGTTTCAGCTGGTGATTATGAGCTCTTTGTAACTCTTGATATAAATCTTACAGATGAGCTTAAAGCTGAGGGATATATAAATGAGTTTTTGAGAAGGTATAGGGATTTGCGAAAGAGGAGTGGCCTTAAGATGGGAGATAAAATAGCCCTTAGGGTAGAAATACAGGATGAAGTCTTAAGAAAATCAATAGAAAAACTATTTAAAGAGAGAAGAGATGAATTGCAGGTAGAATCTGCTGAAATTGTGGATTCATTAGAAAATTTCTCTGGTAAATTCAGTATTGATGGAAAAGAAGTAAAACTTTCCCTTTAAGGGAAAGTTTTTATTCTTCTATTTTTGTTTCAATGCCAGTAATTTTCTCGAAGGTTTTCGCTGCAGTATATAGTTTTACTCCAGATGATACCGCTAATTCACCAACTATATCATTTATAGCTCTATTCAACTCATTTTCAATTGTTACGGGGATTAATCTGCCATCCTTTTCCCTTCCCTTCTTTACATAATTACAGTACTGTATTGTTTCGATTGCACTATCTATATTCGCTCCTTCTTCTAGTTTTTTAAATAGCTCCATAAGTTTGTTAAAATCCGTAGTTTTTGGATCCTTAGTAGGTTTCTTTTTCAATATTGATATCTTGTCCTTTATTTCCTTTGTGGAAAATACTGGTCTAACACTCAAATTATCGATATTTTCAATTGGGGTTGATATTGTTATTGAACTATTTATAAACTCAAACTCAAAATACTGTTTTTTCTCTCCATTAAATTCAATTTCTTTTTCCTGTTTAACCCATCCTGCGCCGTGTGAGGGATAGAATACTTTTGATCCAATCTTGAAGTTCATAATAAGGTATAATTGTTAACTAAACATTTAATTATACCATTTTTTAATATACAATTCACTTATGAAAATAACAGTAATTGGTGGAGGAACAGGGACATCTACGGTATTAGAAGGACTTAAAAAATACAGAGACTTAGACTTGTCAATCATTGTCGGGATGATGGATGATGGTGGGAGTAATGCTGTTGTAAGGGATGAATTTGGTCTTTTGCCATTTAGTGATTTAAGAAAATCGATTATCGCTCTGTCAGAAGAAAATGAGGGAGATATCTTAAGAAGACTGTTTACATACAGATTTGCACAAGGAGATGGCCTTAAAGGACATACATTGGGAAATTTGCTTATGATTGCGATGACAGATATTACAGGTTCAGAAGTCTCTGCAATCGAGATGTTTAAGTATTTATTTAATGTACGAGGAGATATTTATCCCGTAACTTTAGATAAGGTAAAACTGGTTGCTGAGTATAGTAATGGGAAAAAGGTAGTAGGAGAGCATCTAATTGACGAACCTGAAGAGGATTTAAGGATTGTGAATTTCTATTTAGACGGAGAAGCAAAAGCATATGAGGGGGCAGTTGAATCTATTCTAAAATCACAATTTATTGTTGTTGGACCAGGAGATCTTTACACAACAACTCTTGCTAATATAGTGGTTGATGGTATACCACAAGCTTTACAGAAAACTAAAGCAAAGATTATCTTTATTCCTAACCTTATGACCAAGATAGGGCAAACAAGAGGATTTACTCACAAGGGAATGGTAGAACTTTTAGAGGGATATATTGGGAGAAAATTTGATTATATTTTAGTTAATAGTGGGAAAATCCCTAAACAAGCGTATGAGAGATATATTGCAGATGGGGAGAAACTGTTTGAAGATGATTTGGGATATGAATCAGAAAGGATTATCATTAGAGATGACTTGGTAGCTAATTCATTGATAAAGAAAGATAAGGGAGATGTACTTGTAAGAAGTCTAGTCAGACACGACCCAAATAAATTAGGAAAGAATCTATACAGAATATTTAGAGGGGGGTGGAAATCAACTATTTACAAGCTCCTTTCCCTTTATCGTTAAAAGTTTATTTTCTTCTATTCTTTTTTGCAGTTTACCTTCTAAATATATCTCAATGTAAAAATACTTCCTAAGTATGTTTAATATCTCTTTAGGACTACTCTTTTTTATTGGATGGTATTCTATTGCAATATTTTTTACATTCTTGAGTAAGTGCTCATGGGCTTTGATTAGAGTTAGTTCACTCCCTTCTGTATCTATCTTGAGCATATCTACTTTATCCTTTAGATATTCCTCTAGTGTAGTTGTTTCGACAGTTATCTTCTTTGTTTGTTCTTTTCCTGTCCAGCTCTTTTCTAGGAAGCTTGAATTCGAGTTCCACTCATTTTCAGTATTGTCAATATACAACTCCTTCTTTGTTTTTTCTTTCCATATCGCTTTGTTAATAGCTGCTATACCATTCAAATTGTTTCTATGTATATTTTCTTCCAAATATTTAAAAGATATGGGATTTGGTTCAAAAGCGAATATATTACTCTCAGGATATACCGCTTTGAAGTAAAGTACTGAGATACCAATATGGGATCCGATATCAAGAATTATGGGGGATTCGTTTTCTGTCTCAAAGTAATATATATCTTCTCCCCATATCTCCTTTTTTAAGGAATGAAATTCCTTACTGTTTGGAAATACAACAGAGAATTTGCCAATCTTGGTCTCTTGCATATAAATATATTACTTCTCTATTTCACCCATTACAAAGGTAACTTTTCTTGCCCACTCAGAAGCACTAGGAGGACAGTAGTAAGGGGCAATCTTTTGAGGAGTATTTAATCCTCTTGAGTAGTATCTTCCTAGACCAGAAGACACCTGCTCAATGCCCTCTTCCCAGCTTGAGAAGTTCATTTTACCCCACCCCCATGCATTATAGGTTCGGAAAGTATGTTTACCACCACTTGATTCAATTATTGAAATTGCAGCCACGAGCCTGTAATCAATACCATATCTATCGGAGGCTTCTACTATTTCTTTAGCATATGTGGCTAAAGGAGAATTTCTTCTTTCTAGGTATGTTTTAATATTCTCAATCTTCCTCAGCTTTTCAGTGTCCTCTGCCCTTGTTGATACAGCCTCTTCTAATATTCTTTCCTTAATTTCGTTTGAGTCCATAAATCTAACAACCTCTTCACCACTTTCAAGGTAAAGAGCCTGATTAGTACTCATAACCTGTTTTGGAGATATTTGTTCTACTGTATTTAATATTAGTCCTGCAAAGAGTATGCCTGCAATTACAGCTAATATATTTTTTTTGTTTAAAAGTATTTTCATATATATATATATTTATTTATTTATTCTTATACCTTGTACCCCATAGTTTTCTTTTTCACAGCAACATTTTTGTGATACTATGTATCTGTGAACATGCAGTACAAAGTAATGGGAATAAAAAAGAGTAAGAAAAAATACTTCTTACTCATATCTACTATGTCCATTATACCATTTTTAAGCTTTTTTTTCTATTTTCTCCTTTTCACACAAGCACCATTGGTATTGCTAAGAAGCTATCTTTTGGATTACACTCCTAAGGTTAATTATGAAACTTTTAAAGTATATATAGATGACTCTGTATCAGAAAGTGTTGTGGAGATAATTAGAAAAGGGGTGGATGATATAGAGTTCCAAGGTAAGAAGAGATTCGAATTTGTAGAAAGGAGTAAGTCCGATTTTGTACTAGGTATATCCTCCTCTAAAGGTAGCAACATTGTAACCAAAGAACTAATTCCTGTTGGACATATATATTGGATTAATGGGGATGTAGGGGAGAGTAATCTTAAGGGATCTGAAATATTAATGGAGGAAGAGGAATACCTTTTTGCAAGTGAGTATGTATCATCAATTCTTGGTGTAAAGGTGAGACAGGTTGATGTATTAGAAGAGGAGTTGAAAAAAAGTGAGAA
>CAYMBI010000015.1:0-10880 GCA_964388655.1 uncultured Candidatus Saccharibacteria bacterium
GGTTATACAAGTGAATTAAGGTCTCTAACCAGTGGTAGAGGAAGCGCAAATATAGAACCTTCACACTATGCAGAGGTACCAAGAAACATTGCGGAAGAAATTGGAGGAATAAAATCTTAAGATATTTGCCAAAAGTATTTAAAATGTTAATTAAATACTTGCATATCTTACACGTTTTTGATAATATTCAACGCAGGTTTGCTTATTAAAAGTAAGTAAACTTGGATTGTGGTAATAACAATATATTTATATAAATTATTTATTTTATATTCATGGCAGAATTCAATAGAACAAAGCCTCATATGAATATCGGAACCTTAGGTCATATCGACCACGGTAAAACTACCTTGGTTCGTGGTATTCTCAATGCATTTGCAGGTGGCGATCCAAAAATGATTGATAAATTAGACAAAGATCCTGATTCTCGTGCTAAGTCAATCACTATTTCAGTAGCACACGTAGAATTTGAAACAGAAAACAGGCACTATGCATTAGTAGACTGTCCGGGTCACAAAGACTACATCAAGAATATGATTACTGGTGCTGCACAAATGGATGGTGCAATATTGGTAGTATCCTCTGATGATGGTGCTATGCCTCAAACAAAAGAGCACTTACTTCTTGCAAAACAAATTGGTGTTCCTAAGATATTAGTATTCATAAATAAGTTTGGAGATGCAGATGAGGAAATTCTAGAACTTATTAAGGCAGATGTACAAGATCTCCTAGAAAAGTATGGATTTGACCCAAATGCACCTATTATTGTAGGGAATGCATTAAAAGCTCAAAATGGAGAAGAGGAAGGTTTGGCATCTGTAAGAGAGTTGATTAAGGCAGTAGATGAATATATTGAATTACCAGAAAGAGATATTGAAAAGCCATTCTTAATGCCTATCGAAGATGTCTTCTCTATTGAAGGTAGGGGGACAGTTGTAACTGGTAGGGTGGAAAAAGGTGTTCTCAAATTGGGAGAAGATGTCGATGTTCTTGGTATGGGTAGGAAAGCTCAGAGGACTGCGGTAACTGGGATTGAAATGTTCAATAAGTCTATGCAAGAGTGTCAAGCGGGTGATAATGTGGGAATTCTGCTAAGAGGTTTTAAGAGAACTGATGTCGAGAGAGGTCAGACTCTTTCAAAGCCAGGAACAGCAGAGACTCATACAGAGTTTAAAGCTGAAGTATATATCTTGAGCAAGGAGGAAGGTGGAAGGCACACTCCATTTGTAAGTGGATATAAGCCACAGTTCTACGTAAGAACAGCAGATGTAACTGGAGAAGTCACACTTGCTGAAGGGGTAGAAATGGTAGCACCTGGAGATAATACAGAATTAAAAGTAACATTGGTTGCTCCAGTTGTACTTGAGAAGGGTCAAGGTTTTGCTATCCGTGAGGGTGGTCAAACTGTAGGTAAGGGTATTGTAACCGAAATCCTTAAGTAAGTAATTAATCAGGGAGGTGGGATGAAAGCCACCTCCTTGTATCTTAAGTTTAATTTAGCTCTTTAAGATAGAATGAGTGATGCAACAGCAAAAATACGAGTAAAGTTAAGAGGATACGATGCAGTAGTATTAGATAAATCTGCTAAAAGTATAATAGAGTCGGCAATCAGTACTGGTGCGAAAGTTGCTGGCCCTATACCTCTACCAACAAAAAGAAGAAAAATAGCGGTAAATAGGTCAACATTCATCTATAAGAGCTCAATTGAACATTTTGAGATAGGTACTCACAAAAGAGTTATAGATATAATCGATCCAACGCCGAAGACAATAGATGCGCTACAGCATTTACAAATGCCTGCAGGTGTAGAGATTGAAATCCAATAATATATTGAAAAAAGAAATGAAGGCTATACTGGGAATTAAAAAAGGAATGACAAGGGTATTCGACGGAGAGAAATCTACTCCAGTTACAGTCGTTGATGTATCTGGATGTAAGATATCAAAGTTAGGAAATGGAGAGATAGAGCTGGGTCTTGGTAGGAGGAAAAAAAGTACAAAGTCTCTTTTGGGACAGTACAAAGATTTGGGATTTGTCCCAATGTATAGAAAAGTCTTTAAGGCAGAGGTTGGTGAGGATATGAAGGTTGGAAATGACATCTCTCCTGAGATATTTGCAAAAGGAGATGTAATTACATTAACTGGAGTATCGAAAGGTAAGGGATTTGCTGGTGTTGTAAAGCGATGGGGATTCAAAGGTGGTCCCAGAACACATGGGCAGTCAGATAGATTAAGAGCACCAGGTTCTATAGGGGCAGGTGCAGACCCAGGAAGAGTATGGAAAGGAACGAGAATGGGGGGAAGGATGGGAAGCGATAAGATAACAATTAAGAACAAGAGAATAGTTGATGTGAAAGAGAATTACATATTAGTAAGTGGCCCAGTACCAGGTTCGAATGGAGACTTAGTTGCAATATTTAGTGAATAATTGAAATGGTAGAAAAAGATATAAAAACAGTAAAAGAAATAAAATTAAATCCCAAAGTATGGGAAGTCCCATACAATGCGGATTTAATTGCGCAGGTACTCTATGTTTTCTTCAGCAATGAGAGAAAGGGGACATCTGCAGTGAAAGGTAGAGGGGATGTAAGTGGTGGTGGGAAAAAACCTTGGAGGCAAAAGGGTACTGGAAGAGCAAGGGCAGGTTCAATTAGATCCCCATTATGGGTTGGTGGTGGTGTTACATTTGGACCAATAAATAGAAATTGGAAAAAAGATATAAACAAGAAAATGGTAAAGAAAGCTACGTGTATGATGCTTTCAAAAAGATTAAAAGATAATGTTTTAGAATTTGTAAACATTGATACAGAAAAAGAAATAAAAGAAATGAGAAATACTGTATCAAAGAATATAGATACAAAAACATTAATAGTATCAACACATGAAAATGTTTCGTTGGCATTAAGAAACATTCCTCATATAACAGTGGTAGAACCTATGAAATTAAACGTAAAAAATATTGTAAATGCAAAGAAAGTGTTAGTAGATAACGCATCAATTAAGATATTGGAGGACAGATTAACAAATGGAAAGTAAGGATATTGTAGTAAAACCAGTAGTTTCCGAGAAAAGTTACAAATTAGCAAATGCAAGTAACAAGTATACTTTTGCGGTTGAAAATGATGCAAACAAAATTGAAATAAAAAATGCGGTAGAAGCGAAATATAAGGTAAAAGTAGAAGCAGTAAATATAGTAGTAAAACCAGGAAAAATGAAAAGAGACTGGAAAACAAATAGAAAGAGTAGGAAGAGTGACATTAGAAAGGCAATCGTAACCTTGAAAAAGGGAGATAAAATTGATGAATTCTTAAATATTTAATAATGGCAGTAAGATCATTTAAAGCTACAACTTCATCACGTAGGACAACAAGGTTAGAGGATAGATCTATCCTTTCGAAAGATTCTGGACCAAGAAGTTTGACTATACCAAAGAAGAAAAAATCTGGAAGAAATAACCAAGGAAAAGTAACTATAAGGCATAGAGGTGGGGGTTTTAAAAGAAGACTAAGAAAAATTGATTTTAAAAGAGATAAGTTTGGAATAGAAGCAAAGGTAATAGGTCTCTATTTTGACCCCAATAGGACAGCACATTTAGCACTTTTGCAGTATGTAGATGGAGAACGAAGATATATTATTGCTCCTAAGGACCTCAAGGTTGGAGATGTAGTCGTATCTGGTGAAAAAGTTGATGTTTTGCCAGGAAACGCAATGATGATAAAAAATATACCATCTGGAACTGTAGTTCACTGTGTAGAAAGTAGAGTCGGAATGGGAGCTACATTCGGGAGATCTGCTGGACAAGAAATAATAGTACAGGGTATAGACCCTTCAGGAAAGTATGTACAGATTAAAATGTCTTCTGGTGAAATCAGATTGGTACCTGCTGAAGCGATGGCAACTGTAGGACAAGTAGGAAACGAGGATAGATTGAATGTTAAATTAGGCAAAGCGGGAAGAAAGAGAAATCTAGGATGGAGACCAGTTGTAAGAGGTATGGCAATGCACGCAGTAGAACACCCACACGGAGGTGGTGAAGGAAAGGGATCTATTGGTATGGCAAAAGATATTTGGGGTAACAGGATTGGTACGAGAACAAGAAAAAACAAAAGAACGGAGAGATATATAATTAAAAGAAGAAGGTCTAAGAATAGGCCATTCGCTAAAAAATAATTTAGGAGATAAAAGGTATGTCAAGGTCACTTAAAAAGGGTCCATATGTAGACAAAAATATACAGAAGAAAGTAGCTCAAGCTCTTGAAAGTGGTAATAGAAAACCAATTAAAACATGGGCAAGGGCATCTACAATTACACCTGAAATGGTAGGTCTTACCTTTGCTGTTCATAATGGTAAGAAGCATGAAGATGTACTAATTGAAGAATCAATGATAGGTCACAGATTAGGAGAATTTGTTCAAACAAGGAAGTTTAAGGGTCACGCGAAGAAAGGTAAGCTTGCAAAAGTGTATGGTAGTAGTGGTAGATTTGAAGAATAAAATAATAGAAATATTTAATGGAAGTTAAGAGTACAAAAGTAAAAGTAAAAAATGTAGCACAATCTCCACAGAAGTTGAGATTAGTTGCCGATTTAGTAAGAGGTAAAGATGTTCAAACAGCCTTAGACATTTTACAACTTACAAACAGAAAAGGTACAAAGACATTACAAGGTGCAATATTAAGTGGAGTAGCAAATGCAAGAGATCTTTTTAGTGTGGATAAGGGAGACTTAGTAATATCTCACATATCCGTAGACGGAGCTCCTTCTCTAAAGAGAGTAAGGTTCGCATCTAAGGGTAGAGTATCGAGAATAACGAAGAGAAGATCACATATTAATTTAGAACTAACTGTAAAATAATGGGAAGAAAGGTTAATGCCAACGCGATAAGAATGGGCTTAAACAAAACTTGGGATTCAGTATGGTATGCACGAAAAGCAGAATATCCTAAGGTCTTTGCAGAAGATATGAAAATAAAGGAAATAGTAGCAAAGAAGATGAACGATGCAGGAGTGGACAGTATCGGTATTAACAGAACCCTTAATAAGATAGAGGTGGAAGTACATGTCGCAAGACCAGGAGTTGCTATCGGAAGAGGTGGATAAGGAATAGATCTTTTACAAAAAGATCTCTCAAGAATGACAAAGAAAGACGTGGAGATTAAGATTAGGGAAGTAAAAAAGGCAGATATTTCGGCGAGTATAATTGCGAAATCAATTGCTGAAGGAATACAAAGAAGACAACCATCTAAGCTACTTGTAGCAAGTGCAAAGGAGAAAGCAATGATGGCAGGTGCGAAAGGTGTAAGGATATGGGTGTCCGGTCGTATTAATAACGCAAGTCAAGCAAGAACAGTAAAGGTAAATGCAGGTTCGGTTCCAGCACAAACGTTAAAAGCAGATATCGACTATGCAGAGGCAACAGCAAAGACATTAGATGCAGGATTGATGGGTATTAAGGTATGGGTGTATAAAGGAGATAAAACAAGTATAGAAGAATAATATATTGATAAATAATAAATATGTTACAGCCTAAGAAAAGAAAATACAGAAAAGATATGAAAGGAAGAATGGGTGGGGTAGCTACTGTAAACAACTCCATTGCTTTCGGTGAATTTGGTCTTAAATCTATAGAATCAGGCTGGATTAAATCTAGAGAAATAGAGGCCGCAAGAAGAGCAATAACAGGATCTATTAAGAGAAAGGGTAAAGTATGGATTAAGATTTTCCCTCATAAACCTTACACAAGAAAGGGAACGAACAGCAAGATGATTGCTGGTAAGGGTGAAGTTGAAGGATATGTAGCAGTTGTAAGGCCAGGAACTATGCTTTTTGAAATCAGTGGGGTAGATAAGGAAGCTGCAATGGAAGCTATGAGATTAGGTGCTCAGAAGCTTTCAGTATTAACTAAGTTTGTATCTAAAAAAGATATTTAGGCTTGAGCTAAACCCATATTATTGGTAGAATACTAGCCGTTTTAATACATAAAATATATAAAGATTGAGATGAAAGCTAACGAGATTAACAAAGGAAAAAAGAGAGAATTGGAGGGAGTTGTTGTTAGCAACAAGATGGAAAAAACGGTAAGGGTAAGAGTAGACACTACTCAATCCCACCCAGTGTATAAGAAAGTTGTAAACAAGAAAAAGGTATTCTTCGCTCACACAGAGAAAGAATTAAATATTGGGGATAAGGTAATCATTAGAGAATCAAGACCAATCTCTAAGAATGTAAAATGGATAGTAGTTAATAAGTAAAAATGATACAAAAAGAAAGTAACTTAACAATTGCAGATAACAGTGGAGCAAAGATCGGGAAGGTCATTGGAATTCCTGGATATTCTAAAATTAGATATGCAGGATTAGGTGATATTGTGAAGATTGCTGTTCAGAAAGTCTTGCCAAACAGTGGTGTTAAAAAGCATGAAGTCTTAACAGCAGTAATCATAAGAGTACATAAAGAGCATAAGAGGGCTGATGGATCATATATTAGGTTTGATGATAATGCAGCAGTCATAATTGATAACAAGAAAAACCCAAAAGGAACCAGAATATTTGGACCAGTAGCAAGAGAGTTAAAGGAAAAGGGTTTTGATAAAATAGTTTCTCTTGCACCAGAGGTATTGTAATTTAAAGATAAAGAATATGAAGATTAAAAAAGGAGACACAGTCAAAGTATTGTATGGAAAAGATGCAGGCAAGCATGGAAGGGTTGTTGCCGTAGATATAAAGAAAAAGCATGTAGTTGTTGAGGGGATAAATATATATAAGAAGCATATAAAAGGAGACGGTAGAACAAGAACATCTGAAATTCTTAATATTACAAAACCAATGCATGTCTCAAAGGTAATGCTCATTTGTAATAGCTGTGGAAAGAGTACAAGGGTAGGAATTAAGAGAGAGGGGGGAGTTGTATCTAGAATTTGTAAAAAGTGTGGCAAGGCAATTGAAATAGTAAAAGAAGAAGCAAAGAAAGAAGAGAAAGCTAAGACCAAAAAAAAAGTAACAAATAAAATAACTAAGAAAAAAGAAAATAAGTAATAATGGCAAGATTAAGAGAAGAGTATAACAATAGAATAAGGAAGGAGATGATGGAAGAGTTCGGATATACGAATATTATGGAAGTCCCTACTCTTAAAAAGATAATTGTAAATGTTGGTGCTGGTGCAGCAGTAAGGGAGGCGGAAGCACTTGAAGATATAGTAGGTATAGTCACACAGATAACTGGTCAAAAACCAGTAATAAACAAAGCAAGAAAAGCGGTGTCTGCTTTTAAGATTAGAGAAGGAATGGAAATAGGAGTTTCTGTAATTTTAAGAGGAGATAGGATGTGGGAGTTCTTTGATAAGCTAGTAAATGTTGTATTCCCAAGGGTAAAAGACTTCAGAGGTCTTGATCCAAAGGCTTTTGATGGGTCTGGGAACTACTCAGTAGGAATAGAGGATCACACAGTATTTCCTGAAATAGATGCAAACAATATTAGAAAGGTAAGGAGTTTACAGGTAACAATAGTAACTACAGCAAAAGATGATAAAGGTGGAAAATTACTTTTAGATAAATTTGGGTTCCCATTTAAAAAAGATGTCAACAGAAGCTAAGGAGTATAAAGCAAGACAATTGAAGAAGAAATCAAAGTTTAAAACAAGAGTGTACAACAGGTGTGAGCTTTGTGGTAAATCAAGAGGATATATAAGACACTACGGTATTTGTAGGGTTTGTTTTAGAAAGTTAGCGAGTGAAGGACAAGTACCTGGAGTAAAGAAATCTATTTGGTAGGGATTAAGTAATTTATGGTAATTTATTAATAATATAAAATGAATGATTTAGTAGCAGATTTTTTAGCTAGAATGAAAAATGGAATACAAAGAAGGAGAGAATCAGTAATAGTACCATCTACAAAGATGAATACTCAGATATTGAATGTTTTAAAACAGGAAGAAATGATTGAAGACTTTCATAAGAGTGATGATGGTATTGAAGTAATTGTTAAATATGCAGATGGAGAACCAGTAGTAACACAATTTGAGAGAGTAAGTAGCCCAGGGCAAAGAATATACGTAACAAGTAAAGAGATTACTCCTGTAATGAATGGTAGAGGTATTTCTATAATATCTACATCAAAAGGCCTTATGACAGGAGCACAGGCTAAGAGTAAGAACTTAGGTGGAGAATTAATCTGTAAAGTTTGGTAATACAAATGTCAAGAATAGGTCAAGAACCAATAACAATTGAAGAAGGTGTTGAAGTAAAAGTAGACGGAAACAAGGTAGTAGTAACTGGTTCTGGAAAAGAAACAGTAATCGAGTTACCAGAGCAGATTAAAGTAGAAGTTGAAGAAGGAAAAGTGCTTGTAAAAAGAGTAAACGATGAGAAATTAAGCAAATCTCTACATGGTACCTTCAGAGCGATTATTGCAAATGCAATAACTGGAATTAAAGAGGGATTTGAGAAAAGATTAGAATTAGTAGGTGTAGGTTACAGGGCTAGGATGGAAGGAACAACACTAGTAATGAGTCTTGGTTGGAATCACCCTATTAAAATAGATAGTCCTGAGGGAATACAGATTGAAGTTCCAGAAGAGACAAAAATAGTGATAAAAGGTCATGATAAGCAAAGAGTTGGTCAATTTGCAGCCAAAGTACGATCCATTAGAAAGCCTGAGCCTTATAAGGGAAAAGGTGTAAGATATGAGGGTGAATATGTAAGAAAAAAGAGTTCTAAATCGGGAGTAGGAGCATAATTGTTTAATAAAAGAAAATGAAAAATTCTAAAATAGAAAAAAGAAAAAAAAGAAAAATGCACATAAGGAAGAACCTGAGTGGTACTTCTGTAAAGCCAAGAGTATTTGTATTTAAAAGCAACAAATATTTCTATGCAGGTGTAGCAGACGATGAAAAAAGTATTGTTTTAATGAGTAAAATGGTACATAAGAAGGAAGAGGATATAGTTAAAATGGCAAAAGCATTTGCTTCAGATCTAAAGAAGAAAAAAATAGAAGTAGCTGTATTTGATAGAAGTGGATATAAATATCATGGGTTGGTAGCTGCTTTTGCGGAGGAATTGAGAAATAACGGAATTAAGATTTAGTAAAAAAATAAATGGTTGATAACAGTAAAACACAAAAAGAAAGACCAAACTATGACAAGAAGACAGTCTCTATTAGAAGAGTAGCGAAAGTAACCAAAGGGGGAAAGAGACTTAGATTTAGTGCAATGGTAGTTGTAGGAGATCATAACGGATCTGTTGGAGTAGGTTTGGGTAGGGGTGTTGATACAAAGAGTGCTGTTGAGAAGGGAGAAAGGATTGCAGTTAAGAAGATGAGAAGAATACAGTTGGCAGGAGACACTATTCCTCATGAGATTACTCATAAGGAAGGAGCAGCAAAAGTATTACTTAGACCTGCTAGACCTGGTACTGGTGTAATCGCTGGATCTTCGGTAAGAACAGTATTAGAACTTGCTGGAATAGAAAATGTATATGGTAAATTACTAGGGACTACAGATGCAATTGCATCTTCATATGCTACATTTGAAGCATTAAAAGCTCTTAGGAATAGAAGAGTACTTGCTAAGATGAGGAACATGAGGGAAAGAGTGGAAGCAAAGAAGGAAACAGACAAGGAAAGAAAGCTTAAAGAAGAAAAAAAGAGAGCTGCCAAAAGAGCAGAAAAGAAGGAAACAAGAAGAAAAGATACCAAAGGTAATAGAAAGCCTCTTAGGAAAGAAAAAAATAAAGTATTAAAAAACTAATATGCATTTAGATAGCATTCCAAGAAGAAAAAATAGAAAAGGAAAAGCCAAGAGACTCGGAAGAGGATATGGATCGGGAGTTGGCGGTCATACAGCAACAAGGGGTACTAAAGGACAAAAATCTAGAGCAGGACACAAATCTCTTCTCTTTTTTGAAGGTGGTAATGTACCATTCTTTAGGAGAATGCCTAAGAAGAAAGGTTTTAAAAAGACTGATAAGGTTGAAGTAACTGCAATTAATCTAGATGTATTAGAAAAGAACTTTAAAGATGGAGAAACAGTAACTATTGATTCTCTAAAGGAGAAGGCATTAATAGCAAAAAAGACCCTTTATGTTAAGATACTTGGTTCTGGAGATATAAGTAAAAAGATTTTAGTTGAAGGTATCCCTGCCTCAGAAACTGCAAAAGAGAAAGTATTGAAAGCAGGAGGTACAATAAAGTAACCTCTATAGATATGAATAAATATATCGAAGTTTTTCGAAGGATTCTCGCAACAGAAGAGATCCGAAAAAAGATAATATTCTCACTGACAATACTATTAGCATATAGGTTTTTGGCTGCAATCCCTGTTGTTGGTATTCCTGCGGACGCTATAAAACTACTCTTTGAAGGAAGTAGCTTTGGAGATTTGCTCTCTACTGTCTCTGGAGGAGTACTTGAAACTGCATCTATAGCAGCAATAGGACTTAGTCCATATATTAATGCATCCATTATCTTCCAATTACTTGGTTCCGTAATTCCTAAGATAGAGGAAATTAAGAAAGAAGGCCCAGAAGGAAGAAGGAGGATTAGTATGTATACAAGATTACTGACAGTTCCTCTAGCAGTAATGCAATCCTTTGTAATATATTCAACTTTGAGAGGTTTTGGATTAATTGGTCAGCTTGACCCACTGCATTTAATGGTAATGGTTGCAACACTTACAGCAGGATCCATATTAGTTATGTGGTTTGCAGAACTTACTTCAGAAAGTGGTGTAGGAGGGGGCTCTTCTTACCTAATTTTTCTAGGTATTGTCGCAGGAATCCCTGGAACTCTTCGTTCAAATTTCACAATTATGGATCCATTTCAAAAGATAGTATTTATAGTAATTACTTTGTTATTAATAATTTCAGTAGTATATATTACTGAGGCCCAAAGAAG
>CAYMBI010000016.1:0-10762 GCA_964388655.1 uncultured Candidatus Saccharibacteria bacterium
ATTAAAAGAACTTAGAAGCATAGATTTCAAGAGAGCATCAACCTTTATATTATCTCCTTCTTGTAATTCCAACTTCCAATCTAAGTTCTCAGGCATATTCTCTAAACTAACCTCAATAGTATCATCAAGGTTAAATGTTTCTAGCGCAACTATTACAGAAAGAAGTTTAGTTATACTAGCAATAGCTCTTCTTTCATCTATATTTTTTTGAAAAATTAAAGAACCATTTCTACTGTCAAATACCAATACACTTTGAGCAGAGATATTGTTTGCAGAGATATTAAGTGTAATAGGAAAAATTTCAACATCCTCTTGTATTTTTTGCAAAGCTACCTGTTTGTTACCTTCTTGGGCTTCAATATATTCAAGTTTCTCTTTTTGAAAAAGAAAAAAACTCCATATTATCCCAAATACAAGAAAGAAAGAAAGAATTATAAGAGATATCTTAAAAATTTTCTTCTTCTTGGAATTCTTCTTTTCTAATTCTTTAGCTTCTAATGCCGCTTTGTAAGCCTGTTTAAAAAGCTTTTCATCGTATCTTTCATCAGGAAGGACCTTCTCTCTATTTACTGTGAGTAAAGTATTGGACATACATATATCAGGAAATATTACTTCCTGATATTAGCACATACTAATATATTTTGGTTACTTTCTTGCAATTAATTTTCCTAATCTATTAGGAGTATTAGGAAGATATGTAGTTTCTAAAATACTTCCAAAGCCTAACATCTTCATGAGAAGTCTTTCAGTACCAATCGCAAATCCACCATGTGGAGGACAACCATATTTAAAATAGTCAAAATACTCAGAAAGAGATTCTTCACTAAGACCTCTTTCTTTTGCATTTTCCTTAAGATACTCTAGCCTATGCTCTCTTTGTGCTCCGGTAGTAATCTCTAAACCCTTCCAGAAAAGGTCAAATCCAAGAGCAAGTGAAGGGTTTTTCTCATTCTTCATATGATAGAAAGCTCTTCTTGCATGAGGATAATCTACCATAAAGATAAATTCACTTCCTGTTTCTTCCTCCATTATCTGCCCTATTGCTTTTTCTTCCTCAGGTGAAAAGTCTCCTGTATCTTTACTTGGTACTCCTGCTTTTGCTAATTTCTTTTTAGCTTCTTCTACAGAAAGATATGGAAAATCTCCTTCAGGTATTTTTATCTCTGTTCCAAAAACTCTTTGAATTTCCTCTCCATGTTTTGTTTTTACTTCTTTTAACATAAGCTTAAGCATTTCCTGTTCAAAGTGACATACATCCCTGTATGAGTCTATATATCCAATTTCGACGTCAAAACTTGTATATTCTGTTAAATGGCGAGTCGTAAATGATTTCTCCGCTCTAAATACCGGACCCATATTAAATACTCTTTCTAAATCAGACGCTATACCCATCTGTTTATGAAACTGAGGTGATTGAGCAAGGTAAGCCTTCTTATCAAAGTATTTAACCTCAAATACACTAGCACCTGATTCACTTGCAGCACTAATAATCCTTGGAGCCTGTATTTCTTTAAAATCATTTTCTATACAATATGTTCTTAATGCATGGCCCATCGTAGTAGCAACATCCATCATCAAAGAATTTCTTTCACTTCTTAAATCTATCCATCTATAATCCAACCTTCTGTCTAGTGCTGAAACATTGTTTGTATACGGTTCTTCAATTACTATTGGTAAGGGAGTACTTGATAATGAATCTATCTTTAAACTTTTTATAGCTATTTCATAACCTGTTGCAACTTGCTTAGCTTCTTTTACATCACCAATTATATCCACAACAGATTCATGGGTTAGTGATTTGGCATTCTTAAATACATCTTCATCAGCATGCCATGCAACCGTTTGCACCTTGCCTGTCCTATCTCTTAATACTAAAAAGACAATCTTCCCTTGATCTCTAATTGTATCAACCCTCCCCCTTACTCTTACTTCTTTACCAATGTATCTTTTTAAATCTTTAATATGAATTCTTTCCATTTTTGTAAATATATATGTTAAATAAAAAATCCCCTTTCCATTAAAGATACAGTATCTTCACTGGAAAGGGGACGATATTCCTACCGCGGTGCCACCCCAATTGTCTTGTGGACCTCTTTATCATTTCTGCACTGTCACATCCTCATTATACTTTAAATCTCCATTCCTTTACAAGAAATTGTACCTCCTCATTTCCGTTCCAAGAATTAATATCTACACTACCTACAACATCTATTACATTGTCTACCTGTATTTCATCAATATCTTCATCGCAGTTAAACATTACTAGGGTTATCAAATCTATCCCTTCTCCTTTACATATTAACTTCATGTGATTTCCTAATTTTCCCATAAGATGTTTTCTAAATACAACTAAATCTGTCATTCCGATCAGAGGTTTCCTATTCCCATTTCCATATGGTTTCAACATATCCAATTTTTCTACTAAAACCTTTGTAATATCATCACTTCCAAGGAGTAGGTCTACTTTTAACTCTTTTATTAGCATCTCGTCTGTAATTTCTTTCTCAGATATTTCATGTATGCACTTTGCAAATTCTTTCTCCATTCCATTTTTTATCGTAAAACCAGCAGCTTGCTCATGACCACCATATCTATCTAAATAATCACTACATTGAGTCAGTGCCCTCGTTATATCAAACCCTTCTATACTCCTTGCCGAACCACGTATTCCTTCTTTAGATCTTGTACCAACAAGTACTGGTCTATGATATTTTTCATTAAGTTTTCCTGCTACTAAACCTACTATACCCTCGTGCCAGTTATCTCCTACGACAAAAAGTAATTTTTCTTCAACCATATCCCCAAGAATTTGTTCTGCCTCCTCTATACTACTTTGAGTCATATATTGTCTTTGATAGTTCGTTTCATTAAGAATCTTTGCAATATTTTTGCATACACTTTCCTTCTCACTAACAAGCATTTTAACAGCATCTAATGGTGACCCTATTCTTCCCGCAGCATTTATTCTTGGACCAAGAATATATCCCAAATGATAGCTATCTATTTTATCCCTCTCTAGACCAGCAATATCTATTAATTCTTTTAAACCTAATCTTGTTCCTCTCCTTATCTGTTCCAAGCCCCAATACACAACAGACCTGTTAGAACCCACAAGAGGCATAATGTCGGTCACCGTTGCCAGTGCAACTAGGTCTAATCCATTACTTTCCTCACTAATCTTGTAATTCATTCTCAATTCTTCTCGAATTGCCTGAACCAAAAGAAATGTTACAAAAGCACCACATATATTTGTCTCTGGATATTCAAAATTAGGGAACATTGGATGAACAAGGGTATAGTCAAGATCTTCTAAAATATCATCAGGTGGTTGATGGTGATCTGTAATTACAAAATGAATACCATTCTTTTCTCTATACTCCTTTATCAATTTTTTATCTCTTACTCCACAGTCTACAGTTATCAACATCTCGGCTTTCATTTTAACCATATCATCTAGTGAAGATCTAGTAAGTCCGTATCCCTGATCTACTCTACTTGGTATATATGGCACAACTTCAACTTGTTTACCAACATAATTTGAAACTTCTTTAAAAAGAAATTCCCAAAGAATACTTACAGAAGAGATACCATCAGCATCAAAGTCCCCATGTATGAGAATCTTTTTTCCATCCTTAATCGCTTCAACTATCTCTTTCGCTGCTAATTTGGAATCATGAAGATATTCAAATGAAGGAATACTTTTTAATGAGGGATTAAGAAAGCTTTCCTCATCCTCTATTCCTCTTGTTTTAAGTAAAAAGGATACTAAATCATTTATTTCTATCTTTTCGGGTAATATCCAATTACTTTTACTCTTGAGAGTCATCATCACTTAATTTTTCAATTAAATCCCATGAGAAACCCCTTCTGTAAAGGAATCCAACCATTTTACTATCATTTTTATCGAATCTTCTCCCTTTATATTTCTTCCTAAATGTTCTCTTCAACAATTCATATTCATCTTCTATCTCCTCATCACAAACCATTTGAGCTATATCCTTGCTAACCCCCTTCGAAATCAATTCAGAGATCAATACACTTTTACCTCTTGGCTTGACTCTCATTCTACTTTGAACAAATATACGAGCGTAATTTTCATCATCTATATATTTAAGTTCTTTCAATTTCAAAACAATATCATCTATTATGCCTTCCCAATCAATCTCAAGACCCTCTTTATACCAATTATTCTTCTTTTTGAACCTTAACTCTTTCAAATATTTCTTTATCTGAAACTCCGTCTTTGGACTCTTTGATATATATTCCAAAACTCTTGAAAAAAACCTAAACTTAAGATCTTCTTTCACTATCCTATCCAACACTTCTTTTTCTATATTCAATCCTTCGTACAAAGCCTCCTTAGCTAGTGTATCAATGGAGATACCACAGAAAAACTTACCTTCAACGTAAAGATTCACCCTCTTCGGATCCCTCTTTTGATATTCAAGCTTAGTAATTAGCATTACCTCATTTTAGCACGAACAGCTTTTTCAATACTGTCTTTTAATTTAGTATCCTCTTTAAGTAATGCCACCGTAGCATCTTTTCCTTGGGCCAATTGTTCATCACCATATTTAAACCAAGCCCCACTCTTTTGAACAATATCCATCTGGATTGCAGCATCTAGGATACTACTCTCTTTGTCTATTCCTTTAGGATATATCATATCGAAGGTTGCTTCTTTAAACGGAGGGGCCATTTTGTTCTTTACTATCTTTACAACTCTTGAGTGACCAATTAGAGAGCCATCTTTCATAATTTTATCTCTCTGTCTAATATCCATTCTAATAGAGGAGTAGAATTTTAATGCATTCCCTCCAGTTGTAGTTTCAGGATTACCAAACATTACACCGATCTTCATTCGTAGTTGATTAAGGAATATTATGGTAGTACCAGTCTTACCAGTTATTGCGGTAAGCTTCCTTAACGCCTGAGACATAAGTCTGGCCTGTAAACCCATATGACTATCGCCCATGTCCCCTTCTATCTCAGCTCTTGGTGTAAGAGCAGCTACAGAGTCTACAACTATAACGCCAAATGCAGAGGATCGAACCAATGTCTCTAATATTTCTAACGCTTGCTCCCCAAAGTCTGGCTGTGAAATATACAATTCATCAATATTTAAACCAATATTCTTTGCATATACAGGATCAAATGCATGCTCTGCATCTATGAATGCTACTGCCTCCCCCCTTTTTTGAGCCTCTGCCAATATATGTATTGATAGTGTTGTCTTACCAGAAGATTCAGGACCATATATTTCAATAATTCTTCCTTTTGGAATACCACCTATACCCAATGCCATATCCAGAGAAAGAGCTCCTGTCGGAATAACATCAACAGCAACTTTTTCTTTACTTCCGAGTTTCATAATAGAACCTTTACCAAATTGTTTTTCAATTTGTGCAACTGCAATATCAATAGCTTTGTTTTTGGGACTTTCAACAACACTCTTTCCCTCTTTTTTTGTAGTGGTCATAGTAAATGACTATATAAAGTTAGATATACAAGAATAACAGAGGTAGATAACAAGGTCAAAAAAGACTCAAAATGTTAATGAATACTACACTCTTAAGATATCGGATAAATTTTCAATAAATGTATTTCTAAGTATTTTGTCTTCTCTAATGTACCTAGCAATCTCTATCTGTATAGAAGGTACTCTAAGCTTGGTAGCTACAAACTCACCCAAAGCTTCATGCCCGTTATTATCAAATCTAAAGATACACGAATTAATACCTCTTAATTTCCCCTTACTTAAGGCTTTACTTACATTTTCTGCGAGTAGAATGGAATTTTGGAATCTAGTTGGATAGTAGATACCTACATCGATATCACTCTCATTACTGAGCCCATGAAAATCCAAAAAACTTCTTACCTTGTTTTGTTTTATCAAATTTGCAACTTCTTTCTTGTAAGGATTTCTTTCCAATGGAAAATAGTTCGGATCTGTATCAGTTTCTTGTGTAAGTACTATGCCCCATGCTCCAGTATTAGCACATATCTCATATACAATCTCATCAGTCCAAGGCTCTCCTATCTTGTAAGAGAAGGTTAAGGATGGTCTCTTGTGTGAAAACACGTGTGGAGCTGATAGAAGTATTGGGTTGGTCCCTTTTATTATTTTGAAATAATTATTACTTGGCATTGATATAAATTAACATATGTTTGTCTTCTTTTACAAATATCTATATATTTAACTATATTATTTTATTAACTTTTTATATGAATGAAGATTTACTGTATTTCATAATCTTTTTTACTATATATGGGACTATAATTACTATTTTTGTTCTAGTAACTTACATTTACACTTCTTTAGTATTAAGTAAGATTGCAGAGAAGTTAGGAAAAACAGATACTTGGAGAGCTTGGATACCAATTGTAAAAGGAGCATATCAACTAGAACTAGGAGGCTATTCTCCTTGGTACTATTTATTAATCTTTATCCCATTTTTTGGTTGGATAGCAGTTACTGTACTAAGCGCAATTGCTTGGGTAAGAATATCTGAACAGAGGGGTTTTCCAACATGGGTAGGATTAATTGTTGCACTTGCATGGCTAATTCCAAACGGAGGAATAATTGCTCAATTTATTGCACAGGGATATATTGCTTGGGGGGAATACGAAAAAAGATAATCTTGAAGATTAAAGGCATAGGTGCTACTCTTAAAGAGTATAGCTAATTTTATATATTTTATTAATGAGTAAACTTAAGCTATTTTTAGTAACTCTTTTAGTACTTACACTACTACCATTAGGTGTTGTTAGAGCACAAGAAGAGGAAATGCCTGTAGATGATACTCCAATCCTTTATCAAGAAGATTCACCAGATGAATATATGTACACTACAGATGAAGGAACAGATTGGGACTGGGAATGGGACTATGACACTACAGATGATCTCTTGTATACAACTCAGGGACAAGATGCAGCAGATGTTGCAGCTGGGCTCTTAGGAGCAGGCTTTATGGCACTATTCGCAGGAGTATATATGCTCTTTGCTATAGTGTTTGGATTGGCAGGATATATCTTCTCTGCTTTAGCCCTTATGAAGATAGGTAAAGAAATGGGATATGAGAATCCATGGTTTGCTTGGATTCCTATACTAAACAGCATTATGATACTTCAATTAGGTAGTCAGAATCCATGGTTACTTCTCTTACTATTAATTCCAGGAATTGGAGCCTTCATTGTGATGATTATCTCCATCATTGCACTTGCAAATATTACTGAAAAAAGAGGATATGAGAAGTTACTCGTACTTCTAGTACTAATTCCTTTCGGTATGTTTGTGCTACTCTATCTACTTGCATGGAAACCAAAGAACAATCTATCTTCTCCAGGGCAAGAAACAACACCTACTGAATAATCATAAATACAAAAGAGAAAATCGAGGGGGTCATATGCCCCCTCTTTTTTTTACAACAAAGTCCCTTGAGAAGTAGGTTTGCCCTTTTCAGGAATAGCCACAATATCACCAATAGAGCTTTCCTTAGCATTACCTCCTTCTAACTTTACAAGCTCCATTTTTCTTTTCATCTGATTTACACGTGTAGTACTTACATCTGAGTATTGTTTTTGTAGCTGTTGAATCTTAATACCCACCTTCTCAAACTCCTCATTAAATTTGTCAAACTCTTTTTCAACTGATTGTACATGCCCAACAATCTTGTATATATTCTCTTGAATTCTAAAATTCTCATATGCCTGTTTTACCATTCTTAATATTGCAGTAAAGCTAAATGGTCCTGCCAAAACAACTTTCTTTTGCATTGCATCCTGCCATATATGTGGCATCTTGTCATAGATAAATGAAAATATCATTTCGTTTGGTATAAAGAGGATTACAAAATCAACCGTTCTATCTTCAGGATTAATATATTCCCTAGTTGTAACTTGCTTAACCTTTTCCCTAACATCTGTTTCAAACTGCTTCATATGCTTGGTTCTTAAATCTGTATCGTCAGTCTCTGTCATTTTTTGAAGAGAAGAATATGGGAATTTAGCATCAACATTTATTTTTGTCTTGTCAGGGAAATATATTGTAAAATCAGGCCTACTCCCATTATCAGATTCCTGTCTTGTATATGTTTCCCCTGGTACAAAACCAGCCATCTTAAGCAAATCTTCTGCAACCTGCTCACCGAATTGACCTCTTAATTGATTGTTAGAGAGAACCTTTTTCAAATTCTCAGTACTTACAGAAAGCTGTTCTGTAATTTTCTTGTAATCGTCTAAAGATGCTTTAAGAGCCGAAAATGAATTGATCCTCTCTCTTTCTGACAACTCAAGCTCTTTCTTACTATTTTTTAAATCCTCTTGAATCACCTTTACCAACCTCTCTATCTCTGCCCTCTTGTTTTCTAAGTCTATTCTTGTTTTATTAGACTCAGCTCCCAGCTTCTGATCTGCCATTCTAACTAAGCTCTCATTCGCCTGACTTAAGATATTAGGCATAATTTCGTTTAATTTCTGAGATATAGTTTCCGAAATTTCCTCCTGCTGCTTACGATTACCCTTAAAAAAGAGATAGAAGATTCCAATACCCAAGGCAATACCTCCGATTAATGCTATTATTAGTTCCATAATGGTAAAGTTTTTTAAATTATCGTATTCTATTAATTATATATAACTAGACAAGTATACACCATGACACTGAGTAAATATTTTAATGGAGAAAATACATTCCTAAAGAACATACTAATAACTATACTCGTTGGAGTCTTTGTAAATTTCCTTAACTATCTTTTCAATATATATCTTGCAAGAAATCTTCAAAGTAACGACTTCGGCCTTTACAATGCTGCTTTAGGAATAATCTATCTAGTACAGATACCAGCAATTGCAATACAAACAGCAATAACGAAAAGAGTTGCCCAAAAAAGAGATTTTAATCTAGAGAAATTTAAAGTAAGAAGTACAATACAACTAGGACTCATTGCAATTACACTCTCTGCTCTTTTCTTGATTTTTGGAGAACAAATAGCAAAGTTTGCAAACATACCAGATAAATACATATTACCATTAAGCCTAGCTCTCTTTGGGGCAATCATATCCCCAATACCAAAAGGTTTTTTACTTGGATTAGAGAAAATAGTTACACTAAATATCATCCTAATACTAGAAACCGTTCTTAAGTTCGTAATGGGCTACTATGCAATCTCAAATAGCTTAGATATTACACTCCAAATACTCTCAAATGTAGTACCTGCAATGCTAACACTAGTATTCGTTCTTCCTTTCGTAAGGACAGGAAGCATGAAACTCTCTACAGAGAAAATCAATATTCAATACAAAGCCGTTATTCTCCTCTTTATAACATTCCTACTTCTTAATGCACCATTTACACTTGATTTAATACTTGTAAATCCTGAAGTAAGGGCATCATATGGAGCCTTATCACTTGTAGGAAAGATTGTTTACTTTGCATCGATTACCATTGCAGGTGTAATGATTTCTAAGTTAGCAAATGAACAAGATCACTTTAGAAAGAAGACCTTACTCATCTCCCTCACTATCTCAGCATTAACAGGTCTCGCAATCTCTGCAATATATTTCTTCTTTACAAAGGAAATAGTAAGTATTGTATTCAAAGGAATGTACTCCGAAATAGTGCCATATATCACAATGTATGGCATAGCAATGACAGCATATGCGGTCTCATATATGGTAATTAACTCATTACTGATAAAGGACTCATATGTACATATTTTCTTCTTAGTTTTACTCGTAGTATTGCAATACTCCCTCTTTCAATTCAACAATGATACATTGAAGGATGCCTTTATGAATCAAATAATTGTGTATGGAACTCTCTTTTTCTTTGTATTGTTGGTATTAATCTTTTACATATTAAAAAGGAATGGGAAAAATTCTTAAGGGTATTAGGAAGGAGTTAAATGAGTTTAAAAAGTTTGCAATGAAGGACAATGCTATAACCTTAGCAATAGGGGTAATCATTGGTGTAGCATTTAAGGATTTAGTTGATGCTTTAGTAAAGAATGTCTTTACTCCTCCTATTGGATTTTTAACAGCAAATTTAGATTTTTCAGAAATGTTTTTTACCCTTGGCAAAGAGCAATATGATACTCTTGCTCAAGCACAGGAGGAACAGGCAGTGGTAATTCAGTATGGACTAGTACTAAATGCATTAATTACTTTTACTATAACTGCAATAATTTTGTATTTCATTGTCAGAGCTATTAACAAAGCTACACAGAAAGAACAAATAAAAGAAGAGAAGAAGACAATGAAATGCCCATACTGTTTTTCAGATATAAATAAAAAATCTACAAAATGTGCATTCTGTACAAGTAAGGTAAAACCATACACAGAGAAAAAGCTTTAACTCTCTTTAGGGGTATTATCTGAAGGACTCCCTGGAGAATCGTTTTTAGTAGCATGGAAATAGTTCCAAAGGATATAACTTCCAAAAGAAAGAACCGCAAACCCTAAACCAGCTAGAAGATTCCTAACCATAATGGAAAGTATTAGACTTACAAACAAGCATCCTGCTCCAACAATGATATATTTCATCAAATCCATACTCTGAAGGACTTATGTTATCTAATCAAATATATTACAAAAAGAAACCTTTATCAATTTCAAACTACTTTAAGAAACTTTCTAATTTCTTTAAATCATAACTCTCTAAAGCTTCGAAGATAGGGTCATATACAGAATCTATCTTCTCAATACTCTCTTTGAAATACAATCTCCTACCTGTACCACTCTTACCGAATTTCTCATGTAGGTGGTA
>CAYMBI010000017.1:0-10630 GCA_964388655.1 uncultured Candidatus Saccharibacteria bacterium
CTGAACCCATCACTCCACCCTTTGGATCACGAGTAAGTATGGAGGTAATTATTTCGTTTTGATCTAAATGAACCAAATTGATCAAAGGAATACCTTTCGCAGTTCTTCCATATTCAGGGATTTCAAAAATCCTTGTATTAAATACCCGACCTTTATTTGTAAAGAGAAGTAATTCATCGTGTGTATTACACAGAAGTACATGCTCAATGAAATCTCCTTCTTTAGTTTCACCTCCAGAAATTCCTTTTCCACCTCTCTTTTGAGTCTGATATGTAGAAGGCGGAACCCTTTTTACATATCCAGAGTGAGTAATTGTAATTAATGTTTCTTCGTTAGCTATTAAATCTTCCTCTGAAATTTCATCTATTTTACCTTTTACAACCCTTGTCCTTCTCTTATCTCCATATTTTTCCTTAATCTCGGCCAAGTCAGAGCTAATAATTTCAAGTATCCTATCCTGACTATCTAGTATCTCGTTGTACTCAACTATCTTTGCTTTTGTCTCTTTGTAGTCATTTTGTAATTTCATTCTTTCAAGTGCAGCCAACCTTCGCAGTTGCATATCTAATATCGCTTGTGCTTGAACATCAGTAAATTTGAATTTATCCATAAGGTTGGTCTTTGCAGTTTCTTGAGTTTTTGAACCACGGATAGTAGCGATAACTTCATCTAGCACATCTAATGCTTTAAGCAAACCTTCTAAAATATGTGCGTGATATCTTGCCTCTGCCAAATCATATTCATATCTTCTAATAGTTACTGTTAATCTGAATGAAAGGAATAGCTCTAACATTCTCTTGAGAGAGAGTGTGATTGGCTCTTGATCTACTAATGCAATCATATTTGCATTGAAGGTTTTTTGCATTTCAGTATACTTAAACAGCTTGTTTAAAACTGTTTTGGGCTGAGCATCCTTCTTAAGCATAACAACAACTCTTATGCCATCTTTATTAGACTCATCTCTTATATCTGCAATTCCAGTAATTTTTTTATCTCTTACCAATTCGGCAATCTTTTCAATCAGATATGCTTTGTTCACTTGATAAGGTATTTCGGTAATGACAATCTGATATCTACCACTTTTACCCTCCACTATTGAAGCTTGGGCTCTCTGTAATATCTTTCCTCTACCAGTTGCATATGCATTGAGAATTTCATCTCTGTCATATATTGTTCCACCAGTTGGAAAGTCTGGACCTGGGATTATCTTTATTAATTCTTCAGGAGAAATCTCTGATTTAAAATCTGGATACAAAACCTCTCCCTTCTCTTCCAATCTTTGCCTAATCTCCTGTATCGACTTGTTGTAGTCAAGATCATTCGTGTTTACATAGTTCTCTAAGTAATCTTCAGGTTTTGAATTAAGGGTTTGCGGAATTATTTCCTTACTTTCTTTCGCTTTTCTTAATTCGTTGTATACTGCAACACCTTCCCACCTATTCTTTCTCTTTATCATCTCTTGTAGGGCATCAATTAACTCACCAAGATTATGTGGAGGAATTTGCGTTGCCATACCAACTGCGATACCCTGACTACCATTTGCTAAAAGATTTGGGAAAAGTGCTGGTAATACTGTAGGTTCCAACCTTGTACCATCATAGTTTGGTAAGAATGTAACAGTACCTTTGTTTAAATCTTTTAACAATTCTGGTGTAATTTTTCCCATTCTAGCCTCGGTATATCTCATTGCTGCTGCAGGATCACCATCTATACTTCCAAAGTTACCCTGTCCATCAACTAAAAGATATCTGGTTGAAAAATCTTGGGCTAGTTTTACTAAAGTGGGATATACTACACTTTCACCATGAGGATGATAGTTACCAGATGTATCACCAGCAATCTTTGCACATTTCCTGTAATGAGATGTTGGTCCTAGATTAAGGTCGTTCATTGCAACGAGAATTCTTCTTTGAGAAGGTTTCAGGCCATCTTTTACTTCGGGAAGAGCACGAGCAACAATGACGGACATAGAATAGTCAATATAGTTTGACTTCATTTCATCTATAATAGATCTTGGCATAACCTCTCCGGGTTTAAAAGAAAGGTTAAAGTCTATATCAGAGTCATCTTGTAGTATAGATGTCTCTGCGGTTGAATCTGCATTCTCCGTTTCTACTTTCTCTTCCGCTTTTTTTATTAACTTCTCTTTCTTTTCTATGTCTGACATATTTAATATCAATTATGTTATTTTGCTTCATCCGCTAGATCATCTCTTACTTCCGCCTCAATTGCAGAGATATCTGAACATAATGGCTTTAGTGAATCATATGTTTCCTGACTTATAACTTGAATTGTTAAATCTTTTGGATTTGTTCCTATTCCAAAAGTACTTACAAGTCGTCCATCTTTATCCCATACATGTGCTTCTAAGTAAGTTTTTAAATCTTCGAGACCAATTTTGGCATCATGTTCATTTACATATCCTTCGAGAAGGTTTAATAGTTCTCCATTTGGATCCCTCTTAATGATATCCAATATCAATCTGGTATTTCTATCTGGAATCATTTCTGCAATCCTTTTTTGCACAAGAGCCTCAAAAGCTATAGGGTCTACGGATTCTGGTAATTCGTTAAACATATTTGTATATTTAAAAATTAAACATCTAAATTAGCCTTACGGGCGTACTTCTGTATAAATCTTCTTCTTGGAGGCACTTCCGTACCCATTAACATTTCGAAAACTTTCTCTGCTTCTTCAGCATCTTCTATTTTTACTTGTTTCAAAGCCCTAGTTTCAGGATTCATCGTTGTCTCCCATAACTGCTCAGGATTCATTTCCCCTAAACCTTTAAATCTATTAGCAATGGGAGACTTTCCTGCTGCCTTTGCTTTTTTAACAAAAGTATCTTTTTCAACATCATTTAAGAAGTAATATTTCTTCTTACCAATTTCAACTTTATGTAAAGGAGGTTGTGCTACATAAACATAGCCACCTTCTATAAGGGGTCTAAAAAATCTATAGAGTAGTGTTAATACAAGGGTAGTAATATGCAAGCCATCTACGTCAGCATCACTCATTATTATTATTTTATGATACCTAAGTTTAGAAATATCTAATGTATCTCCAATACCTACTCCTAATGCAGTAGTTATATCCTTGAATTCATTGTTACTTAAAACTCTATCAACCCTATACTTATGTGTGTTAATAATCTTACCTCTTAAAGGTAATACTGCTTGTGTATGTCTATCCCTACCCTGTTTTGCACTACCACCTGCAGAGTCTCCCTCTACGATATACAGCTCACTATCAACTGGATTATTACTAATACAGTCTGCTAATTTCCCTGGTAAAGTTGTACTCTCTAGTGCATTCTTTCTAATAACTGCATCTCTTGCGGCCTTTGCAGCAGCTTTTGCTTTATAAGAGAGAATGGCCTTGTCAATTATAGCTTTCGCTTCTTTGGGATGTTCTTCAAAGTAAATAAGTAGTTCATCTCTAATAATTTTTGCAACTGCAGTTTTAACTTCTGGATTATTTAACTTAATTTTTGTCTGACCTTCGAACTGGGGGTTTGCAACCTTAACTGATATAACTGCAGTTAAACCTTCTCTGACGTCATCCCCACTTAAAGAAGTTGTTAAGCCTTTAAGAAGATCTGCTTTTTGAGCATATGTATTAATTGCACTTGTTAGTGCAGTTCTAAAACCTGCGAGATGTGTACCACCCTCTGGATTGATAATGTTGTTCGTATAACATTTAACATTTTCATCCATTGCACTTGTATATTGAATTGCTGATTCTACAAGGACCCCATCGATTTCCTTTTTAACATAGAAAGGTTGCTCATTAACAAACTTTTCATCTATGTTCATAAAAAGAACATATGACTTAATTCCATCCTCAAAGTATAATTCAAAAATCTTTGGTTCTTCTCCTTGCCCTACCCTTTCATCCTTAACTGTAATTCTTAACCCTGCGGTCAAATATGCATGCTGTCTGCATTTTTTAACAATTTCCTTAAAATCAAAATCAACTTCTGTAAATATTTCATCATCTGGTAAAAACCTATGCTCTGTACCTGTTAAGTCAGAGTCTCCTATTCTTTTAACAGGAGCTTGTGGAATTCCCCTTTTATATTCTTGTTGATAGATACCACCATCTCTTTGCACAGTTGTAATCATCCACTCAGAAAGGGCGTTAGTACATTTCATACCTACACCATGTAAACCTCCTGAAACTTTGTAAGCACCCTCCTCAAACTTTCCTCCAGCATGAAGATTCGTCATTACAGTCTCTAGGGTAGACACCTTTGTTTGTGAATGAATTTCTACAGGAATACCTCTACCATTATCTCTGACTGATAGAGATCCATCATTATGTAAGGTTACCCATATTCTCGAACAGTAACCTGCAATAGCTTCATCTACGGAGTTATCCAATATCTCTGTAAAAATATGGTGTAAACCATTTCTATCAGTAGAACCAATGTACATTGCTGGTCTTTTTCTTACTGCTTCTAGACCTTGTAGTACTTGTATATTTGATGCTTGGTAATCGCTCTTTTTTGGCATTCTAATTATCTATTAAATTACAATATTCATATACATCCAAAACAATCGCAGTCCTATTCTATATATTATAGGGCGAAATGTTAAGGGGGTAATTTCTACCTTACCAAATGTAAAAGCAGGTTCTCTAAAATGAGCCTTTTATTCCCATTTGCTTTAATTCTCTTTTGGGCAATCATCACCTGCTTAATATTCGATGATACCTCTATTATACTATTTTTTTCAATTAATTTCCTCTCTAACTCTGCCTGAAAATGTCTTTCTAACTCCCTAAGAAAGGATTCTGTTAATTTTTTTTCCTTTGCAATTTCTTCTATCTTTGTGAATGCTTCAACCATGTCCATTTCGAGAATATTAATATATTTACTCTCAATATCATCTTGAGCATTAATGTTTGTGTATAGCTTTAAACAGCGTGAAAGAACGGTTGGTAGCAAAGATTTGTCATTTCTAGTTATCAATATGTATGCAGTATTACTACTGCTCTCCTCCAAAGTTTTTAAAAGAGAGTTCTGTGCCTGTGGAGTTAATTTTTCTGCATCTAGAATGTATGCAATTTGCACTATTTCTTTAAACGGAGAGAACATCATTTCTTTTTGTAAAACCTTTATATCTTCTATTCCCAAACTATTCGATTCTTTCCCATCGAGTATATGTATATCGGGATTCTTCTCTGAAAAAATTTCTTCTTCTTTTACCTCTCTTTTCCAAAGCTTCTCGAGAAGATTCTTTAATAAAGGTTTAACGCTTTCTTTAGTTTTACCTACAATTAAGTATGTCATTGTGGTAGATTGTAACATATATATATGATTTCTAATTAAATATATGGACAAGGACATAAAGATATCAGAAATACAAGACCCTATACTTTGGGATGAATTTGTTAAGGCATCTCCAAACTGTAACTTCATGCAATCTTGGAACTGGAGTTTGTATCAGGAAATAGGTTTAGGTAAAAAAACATACAGATTAGGATTCTGGAAAAAGAACGAATTAATTGCTGTGTGTGCAGGGTATGAAATGAATCAAACATTTGGCAGATATGTGTACTGTTCTCGTGGACCAATACTTAAAGAATTGAGCCAACATCTTTACAAGGAAGTGCTTACAGCACTAAAGAGACATTTTGTTAATACGGAGTATGTTTTTATTAAGATAGATCCATCTATCGAGGTACAAAATAGAGTCTCTCTTGTACCATTTGATTTAGGATTTAAAAAATGTATTAACTATGTACAGCCAGAAACGCCTTGGATGACTGATTTGGTAGGTAAAACAGAGGAAGAACTATTGGAATGGTGCCAAGAGCACGGCATGAACAAAAATTATCCTACATATATTAGGAAAGCGAAAAGAATGGGTGTAGAGGTGAGATTTTCTAAGGAACTGCCTGATTGGAAACTTTTTACTCATTACTTAAGTAAAAGCTCAGAACAAAAGGAGTTTGTAATAAGGTCGGCAGACTATTACTTAAAACAATTAAAATATCTAGGAGAAAAAGATGAGATACGTCTAGCCATAGCATCATACGAAGGAGAACCTGTTGCAATGCTTGTTCTTTCATTCTTTGGAGATGAAGTTTCTTGTTTGTATAGCTGTCAAACCGGTATGCATAAGAAGATAAGGGGACCAATGTATTTGAGGTGGCAATGTATGCTTCAGGGATTGAAAGAAGGCTTTAAATATTTTAACTCTTGGGATGTATTACCTGATGAGAAGTATTCTCCCAAAAGTAAAAGATACGGTTATTCAAATTTCAAAAGAGGTTTCGGGGGGTATTTGGTTAGATATCAAAGAACTGCAGATTTGCCTCTAAAGAAAAATAAATATCTACTTGTTCAACTTTTAGATTTGTATAGAGCAATTAGATTCTACTCCGATAGGTAAGACTTCTTGTCTTTTTTCTTTCATTTCTATACACTGTATGTAACTGTAAATTCTATAGCTGCCCAAGTGTCTAAGGAAACTTTACTACATTATCTACAACAAAAAGGTGTAATCAGTGATGCTGATGCAACTCGAGTACAAATTGAGAGGACACGTTCTCCAAAAAGTGAGGAAACATTAATTAGAGAGCTAGGTCTTGCAGATAATGTAACAATTGCAAAGGCAAAGTCTGAAATATTTAGAATACCTTTTGTTGATTTGACAGCTATTTCTGTACCTGAAAGTGTTATAGCAGAAGTTCCTATAGATAATCTTAAAAAGTATAATGCAGTTCCATTCGAGAGGGGTACAAATTCTGTAAAATTAGCTATGTTAGATCCTTTTGATGTCCAGGCTACTCAAGCATTACAAAGAAGATACCCACCGAATACTCAAATTCAAGTTTACATAACTACAGAAGAGAGTATAAATTTCATACTAGATAGAAGAATTGGTGATGTAATGAGTACAGAGGTAACTGAGGCATTGGAAGATGTCGATGTCCCTATTCAAGATATCTCCGCTGAAGATCCTAACCTTATAAATAGCAGCGATCTAAAAAATGCTCCTGTAGCTAGAATTGTAAATTCAATAATGCAATACGCTGTAACATCAAAAAGCTCTGACATTCATGTTGAACCTATGGAGAATAGATTAAGGGTGAGATTTAGAATACACGGTATTATGACAGAACGTCTTACCTTACCGAAAACTTTAGGTCCAGCTGTTGTTTCTCGTATCAAGATTATGTCCAATCTAAAAATTGATGAAAAACGTGTACCACAAGATGGTAGATTCCAAGTAAAAATGAGTAACAACAAGGTAGATATCCGTGTATCTGTAATGCCAACAATATTTGGAGAGAAAGTCGTTATGCGTTTGCTTGAATCTGACACCACTGGTATTACTTTAGAATCTACAGGATTAAGAGGCAATGCATACAAAGTTTTTCTTGATGCACTAAGCGTTACTAATGGAATCGTACTAGTCACTGGGCCAACTGGTAGTGGTAAGACAAGAACTCTCGCCTGCTCCCTTATTAAGGTAAATGATCCGAAGGTAAATATAATATCATTGGAAAATCCAGTTGAAATAAGAATCCCAGGTGTAACACAAGTACAGATTAATCCAGATGTGGGTCTTACTTTTGCGACAGGACTTAGGTCTGTACTCAGGCAAGACCCTGATATAGTGATGGTCGGAGAAATTCGTGATGAAGAAACTGCAGAATTGGCAGTACAAGCATCTCTTACTGGTCACTTGGTGCTTTCTACATTGCACACCAATAGTGCGGCTGCAGCTATACCTAGGCTTCTAGATATGGGAATAGAGTCATATCTTTTGGCTTCAACTCTTAGAGCAATAGCTGCTCAACGTTTACCAAGAAGAATTTGTTCTCACTGTATTCAGGCATACCCTGCAGTTCCAGAGGTTGTTGAAAATATTAACTCTGTTCTTGGCGAGATAAAAGGATTCAATCTAGTTCAATATCTTACTAAAATTGTCAATTCTAAGAAGCAGAAAGCAGAAGAAGGATCTGCGGTATTAAAGGCTCCAGAGATAGGGCCTAATGGAGAACAGATAATTTATCTTTACAAAGGAGCAGGATGTGATAGATGTGGAGGCTCTGGATATTCAGGGCGTATAGGTATATTTGAAGTACTAGATGTAAACGAAAGAATAAGTAGAATGGTAATGGATAATGTAACGGCACAGGATATTGAAAAGGAGGCCAAAGAAAACGGAATGCTTACTATGATTCAAGATGGATATCTAAAAGTACTTGAAGGTATGACTAGTATTGAGGAAGTACTTAGGGTTTCCAAAGAATAAATTTTGGATATATAATGGAACATGGACAACAACACTGCCCCAAATGATGGATTAACATATCCTGATTTTGCACAGAATAATAGTAATCAACAGACGGTTACCACACCTTCTGTTCAATCAAACGAAAATCAGATATTGAGTGATTTGGCTTCTCAGCTTCAACAAATACAAACAAGTGAAGTTTCAAGTGCCCCACAAACACCTCCTGTTGTAGAGGTTCCATCTCCCGCACAACCTATTTCTCCTCCAGAACCGGTAGTAGAAATTTCTCAAACCCCCACTCCTCCAACAATTGATGATCACAAATTTGAGCTTCCACAGCAACCGGCTCCTGCACCTACAAATATAATGACTGAGAATAGTATTGGTGTTGTTAGAACAACATTAGATGAAATTATGCCTGGTGAAAAAAAACCTAGGGCATTACAAAGAACACCAAAAGAGAAAAATTTGGCAAAACCTCTCGAAATATCAAATGATTTTCCAACAGTAAGGAAAGACGTGATGGCGACACAAAAGGCACCAGTAGTCTCTACAAATGAAGTAGTTGTTCCCAAACATAACGGAATTGATGAATATCTTAAATATGCAGTTGAGAACAATGCTTCGGATGTACACATAAGCGTTGGATATCCTCCAATGGTAAGAATTGACGGAACATTAAAGAATATTAATGATAATATTGTAACACCAGAAGATGCAGAAGAATTGATACTTCCAATACTTTCTGATGAAAAGAAAGAGCTTTTGGAAGTAAACAGAGAAATAGATTTGGCTTATTTCTATCAGGGAGACCACGCTGCAAGATTTAGAGTAAATGCATACTTTTCAATGAAGAATCTTGCAGCAGCATTTAGACTGATACCAGGCAGAGTAAAAACAATTGAAGAGTTATTACTCCCACAGATATATCATAGGTTTGCTCAATTAAAGCAAGGATTGATTCTTGTTACTGGTCCAACAGGACATGGAAAAAGTACAACTCTTGCAGCTATCTTAGAAGATATTAATGTAAATAGGTATGTACATATTGTTACGATAGAAGATCCAATTGAATATGTCTTTCAAGGTAAAAAGGCACTTATAGACCAGAGAGAAATGAATGATGATACCCATTCTTGGAATATTGCACTTAGGAGTGCATTAAGACAAGATCCAGACGTTATTCTTGTTGGTGAAATGAGAGACTATGAAACAATTGCTGCAGCAATTACATTGGCTGAAACTGGTCATCTTGTGTTTGCAACTCTTCATACAAATAATTCTGCACAGACAATCGATAGAATTATAGATGTGTTTCCTGAAAATCAACAACCTCAAATTAGATCGCAGTTATCGAATATTTTAGAGGCTGTAGTAGCACAAAGACTTGTACCGCTTGACCAAGGAGGAAGAAGAGCGGTTTCAGAGATCCTTATAGCAAACCCTGCGGTTAGAAATCTAATAAGAGAAGGAAAGACACATCAAATAGATAATGTAATAAGAACAAGTTCTGATGTTGGTATGGTTTCATTAGAGAGATCTCTTGTAAATCTTGTAAGAGAAGGAGTAATTTCTGTACAAAAAGCGCAGGAATACTCTATATACCCTGAAGAAGTTTTAAGATTATTAAAAAGCTAAATAAATGAAAAAATTTAGATATTCAGCAAGAGATAGTTCTGGAAAAGAAATTAGTGGAAAAATTGAAGCTAGAGACAGAGATGCCGCAACAGAAATACTCCATGATAAAGGGTTAATTGTTGTATATGTTAAAGATGAATTTACAATAGATTGGGAAGAATTGTCTCAGATTAACATTGGCGGAGTACCAATGAAGGATAAGGTTGTCTTTATGAGACAAATGGCAACTATGGTTAGTGCAGGTCTTCCACTTACAAGAGCTCTGGAGATTATGGAACAACAGGTTGAGAATCCTGCATTTAAAAAAGTTATATCTCAAGTAAAATCTTCCGTAGAATCAGGAAAAACCCTGTCAGATTCTTTTAGGCAAGCGGGGGAAGTTTTTGATGATATAACCCTAAACCTTATTGAAGCAGGAGAATCTAGTGGTAACCTTGATATCATTCTAACAAAGTTGGCAGTTGAATTAGAGGAAAGTAAGAAGTTGGGAGACAAACTTAGGGGTGCATTAATATACCCTGTCATTATTTTAGTAGTTATTGTTGCAGTCGTAGCATTACTCATGTTTGTGCTAGTACCATCAATGGCCGAAATATATTCAGAATTTGGAGCGGATCTTCCTTGGGTAACAACCTTCCTTATTAATCTAAGTAACTTTACACTTGCGTATTGGTGGGCCTTACTACTAGTTATTGTAATATTAATATTTGGGGGTAAAGCATATTTTGATACACCTACGG
>CAYMBI010000018.1:0-10140 GCA_964388655.1 uncultured Candidatus Saccharibacteria bacterium
TAGGGAAAGGATGTAGTTTGGATTTGTCATACCATCTGTTTGTAATGCAGTAGGAGCTGTCGGTGCTCCTTGCATTGTAAAACTTGATGTAGAAGACCATGGACTCTCACTATCTACATTATCCCAAAACTTTATCCTCCAATAGTAGGTGTTTCCATTTGTTGATAGTGGTGTTCCAGCATACGAAACATCGGGTATTCTGGCTCCATTCGCAACTGAGGACATCGATGTTTTTCCACTATCCCACATCATAGTGCCACCAAAATTTGATGCAGTATTAACCTGTATTTGATAGGCGCTTCCTGTATTACAAGAAGACGTATCGCCATCATTGAATATAGCACTGAATTCTGGAGTCAAATCTGTAACATTCATTGGTGTTGTGACACCCTCTGCGAGTAATGAAGTAGGTGCAGTTGGAGCAGTATTCATTTTAAAGTTTGCAGTCGCAGACCAAGCCCCAACAGTACCATTTACATCCGTAAACCGAATTCTCCAATAGTATGTTGTACCATTGTGTGAAAGTTGAGTACCATTGTATGAAATATCGGGAGATCTAGCACCATTTGCGGTAGATGTCATTGACTGTTGCCCACTATTCCACATTACTGTTTCTGTGAATGAAGAATTGGTATTAACATGAATCTCATACATATTACAATTATCTGGATCAGGGTCATTACATATTGCGCTAAATTCAGGAGTAATGTCTGAAACACAGGAGGGATTGGTTGCTCCTTCCGTGAGTAGAGCCGTAGGAGCACTAGGCGGTTGATTCATTCTAAAGCTTGCAGTAGCAGACCAAGCTCCAATAGTACCATACTGATCAGTAAATCTAATACGCCAATAATATGTTTCTCCATTAAGTGAAAGTGGTGTTGCACTTGCATATGATATGTCTGGAGATCTAGCACCATTTGCGGTAGATGTCATTGACTGTTGCCCACTATTCCACATGATTGTTCCTGTAAAGGAAGAGTTAGTGTTTACATGAATTTCATAATAGGTACAGTTATGACCATCAGGGTCATTACATATTGCACTAAATTCAGGTGTTAAATCAGTAACTCGAGTGGGATTTGTTACTCCCTCTGTAAGTAGGGATGTGGGGGCGCTTGGAGCAGTATTCATTCTGAAAGATGCTGCGGAAGACCATGCTCCTTCAGCATTTGAATTATCCCAAAATTTAATTCTCCAGTAGTATATTTGTCCATTAAGGGTAAGATTAGAATTACCATATGAGACATCAGGTATTCTTCCCCCAACAGCCAAAGGAGATATCGATGTTTTTCCAGAGTCCCACATCACGGTCCCATCAAAAGCTGATGAGGTATTTACTTGAATTTGATAATAGATAGCTGTATCACCACTATTGGGGTCGTTAAAGATAGCGGAGAATTCTGGGGTTAAATCTGTTACACCAACAGGATTAGTTTGTCCTTCGCAAAGTAATGATGTAGGGGCGGTAGGAGGTTGGTTTGTTAGTTGAAAGTTTGCTGTTACAGTTTTATCTGCAGTAACATTTGTGTCTGTCCTTGAAGCAGTTGAAACCCCATCGCTCCAGTTAACAAAAGCATAGCCACTGTTGGGCATTGCTGTAACCTGCGAACCATTACTTCCCCTACAAACGGATTGGGGAGTTGTACCTGATATGTATCCTCCTGTGCCAGCATTGTAAGTGAGTGTATATTTTAGTAAGTAACAAGTTCTAGTAGCACTTCCACAAGAACTACCTGTGCACCAATACTTGGTACACGAAGTTGTAGTAGTAGAGCATCCAGTATTTGTTTGGGTATAGTAAGTTGGACATCCAGGCGGTGTACAATCAACACAGGTTCCCTTATCGCAACAGTATCCAGATATGCATTCTTCAGTATCATAGCATGAGCAAGTTGGTGTTCTAAGTACACAGCCTCCACTCCCTACGCATTGTGAAAGTCCATAATTCCAAGTACACCCACTAGGGCAAGATTGAGCATACACAATCGTAGTAAAAAGGGTAAAAACTAAGAATGCCAATATAGAAACAATTATTTTACTTTTTTTTGTACCTGATAATCTAATCATTCTTCTTGTTTCGTTCAGAATATGTTCCTAAAAACCATCCAATTGCAGTAAATATTGGTATTAAAATTCCTAATATTATGTATCCAATATAACTGTTTGAAGAGTTTTCCTTTATATCTTCTTTCTCATCTTCAGTTTCATCAACGAGCAATTCTGTATCTGTTACAACCATTGTTATTAAAGGTTCTTTGTTTCCTGAATTTCCTGTTTCTAAATATACAGGATAACTACCCTTGGGTAATCCAAGTACTGTAAAAAGAGCAAACCAGTTCCCATTGCTATCTACACTTGTTTCAACCACTTTATCTTCAAACAGAATTCTAATGGAGGTATTAGGATTTCCAAAACCAGCTATCTTTACATTATCTCCCTCTATTACTTTTAAAAAACCTTCTTCTTCTCCCTCTCTAATCTCATTGTTAACAGCTACGTAGTCTAAATTAGGATTAGGTTTGTATATTAAGTCTTGAGCAAACAAATATGTTGCAGAGATTGATGAAAGGATTATGAAAAAGAAAATTGTTAAGAAGAATTTCTTAAACATATGAGTTCTGACAAAGTAATTATTATCCAATTTTAAATGTTTGGGATATATTGTCAAATTGTATATTGCAGAATGTATTAATTCTGTATACTATATTTTTAATAACATCAATCTACATTAGTTAATGAATAAAAATATAATAATTAAACATAGATTAAAGAAATTTTTAAAAATATTTTCTATTATTCTACTTCTTGCATTTATTTCTCTAATAGCTTATTCATTTGTAAGATCTGAACCCAGTGGAATTACTTTTTCAAATGTTAGTTCGAGCTCTATAACTGTAAGTTGGTCTTCAAAATCACTAACTCCAGGGTTTGCTTATGTTGTTGAAAAGAAGGGTATCATACCTTTTTCGATTTTTACTATTGGTAAGGACTTATTTTATGACACAAGAGATATCGGAAAAAAAGAATTACAAGATTCTCAAAAGACTATGGAGAACACTTTCTCAAACAACTCTACTCCAATCTCTTTTGACAACATTGTAAGTAGTATGGATGTAATCAAACCAGGTAGGTATTATACCCATCATGTAGAGATAAAAAATCTTAATCCAGAGACTGAATATGAAGTAATGATTGGCGATGGAATTATATTTAGAAAAGCTATTTCCTTAAATGATAATTCTATAGTAAAAACGACTAAAATTCCTGAGCAGATATTTACACCTGTTCCAAGGTATGGGACCATTAAAGATGCTCAAGGAATGAATACGCCTGTCGATGAATTAATGCCCTTATCAGATGGTGTTGTTTACTTGAATTATCTTGATGAGGCAACTAAAGAAAGGAGTAATGTCTTCTCTAGTCCTATTAATTCAGAGGGGAATTGGTATATTGATAGTTCAAGTGCAGTTGATAAAGAAGGAGAACCTTTCATCTCCAAGTATGTAGATTCTCTTCCAACGAATATTCTAGTTGAATTAAGAATTGATGCCGGTCCTAAGGGTCTCTGGAAAAAAGTTGTTCCTGTTGAAGTAACCTCTCCTGCAGACACTATTGTAATTAACGATCCCGAATTAGTTAATGGAGAGGGTTTGAATATTTTACAAAAAGTTGGGGTAAGTAATTTTATAAACGATAATTTTGTTAAAGGTGTTAATGCTAATTCATGTGTATTTGTAGGTTATTGTGCTTGTGGTGAAAATGTCGGTGGAACATGGAAAGATTGTAGTACTTGTGATCAAGCCACATGGAATGCTAGAAAATGTGATAAAAATCAGCAATCATTGTCATCTGCTATTCAGGAAATTGCAACGGATCCACAGAATAGAAATTGTGGTGGAGGGGGATCTCCAAATTCGACAGCCTTAGTTAATGGTGTATGTAAAAGTTGTACTGATGGTAGATGGGTAAATACTGATGCAAGTGGATGTTCAAATATAACTCAGAATGGAGCAATAGATCAATCCGGCGGTGTCCAACAAGATACTTTGATAGATGACGATAACAATGATCAACCACAATTAGAAGTGGAAAGAAGGGTTATTGTTGTTATTGCTGGTCAAAAGGAAAATCTTGCATGTAATCAGCCACAGGATCAAGTTGCTCGTGGCTGTGAGTGCTACTACCCAGTCAGAGTAGGAATTGGAAGAAGAGAAAATATTAATTACGGACAATCTTGTACAGCTGTGAGTCTTCCTGCAGTAATTAACGAGGAAGTGACAAATGAAGTAGTTCAACAGTGTCACGAATCAACAGCAGCAAATGCTACGATTACTCTACCCGGATCAAACACTATCGCTATATGTGTAAATGGAAGAATTGTTGAAACTGTAGCTAATTCTGCGGATAGTGCATGGAGTGGTTCAGTTAACTTTAGTAATACTGTTTTGTCTCTCGCACAAGCTGGTCCAATAGGAATTCTAAATAGCGTTACTACTAGAGCGTTAGAGATCCAAGAACAGGTCCAAGATGTCGTACTTTCTGTACTTGCCCCAACAATAAAGTATAGAGCAAACTGTGATAGACTGATTTGTAGGTGTCCTGATGGCAGTATAATAAACTGGGCGGGAGTATGTAGAGAAGTTTCATCCTGCTCAGGTACAGATGTAGATGGAAAAGTTTGTGATTATGCAGGTCACACCTGTCAAGATGGGCGATGCAATGGACCTAAAGTTAAAAGTGGACTCCTAAATTCTCCAGAGTTTGTTTCTAAAGCATATGCAATAGAAACACCTAGTTATACTGAGTTTGTTCTTGATTCGCAAACTGGAATTCTTACAGGTATCGAGGCAGGGGTATACTCGTTTGAGCATCAGGGAGAGAGATATTACTTCCAAGTAACTGATGAATTACTCGAGAGAAATAATGGAAAAGTATTTTTGTTTGTTGACTCAAATGGTAATTATAAATTTGATAAAGATGATAAACCACTATCTGAATACGGTTCGGTTGTTAAAATAAGTACAGCAAAACAAAAATATGACTATTCTCTAAAAACAGGATTTAATTTTGTTTCATTCCCATTCTTAATAACAAATGAGGAAGCTAGAATGGCATCCGGACTAATTAAGACTTTAAATAATACTTATCAGGATGCGGTGTTCTCTATCTCAAAGTATGATGGTACGTGGAAAATATTTGGGGTAAACGGTCAATCATATAGTGGTACTGACTTTCAGATAATACCTGGGCAAGGTTATATTTTGAAAGCTATGAGAAATGTAGATATTTCTCTTGTTGGTAAACCCATTGTATTTGAAAAACAGGGAGATTATGCACCAATAACCCTATATCCTGGTTGGAACTTAATAGGAACATACGGAACTAACGTAAAGAAATATACTGCCAAGAGTCTAATACAGGGTATAAATAGCTATGAACCAATCGACTTTACTGCAGATAATGTAAGTAGATGGGAATCAGATGTACAGAGATATGATGGATTACAGATAACAAATCAAAACGGAATTGATATAGAATATGGTTTTGATTTCCCAATCAACAATTTACAATCATATTTTGTAAGAATTTTACAAGGAAGAGGTAACTGGCAACCTGAGTTACAGTAGGACATTTTTGTATAGGTAAAAGAAAAAGGAGAGCTAAACACTCTCCTTTTTTAATTCCAATTGGAACAGATATTAATCAATTGCACTCATCAACTTCAATCCCCAATCTGAAAGAAATGGAATATCAAATCTTTCTCCACCATTAATCTTAATCAAAGCCATGATAAAAGCTACAAATGCAAGAAACCCGACTATTGGTGTTAACATCCAACCAATTACAGGAATCATTGCTAATACAAATATGACATTAAAGATTGCAAATTGAGCAGCGTGATATCTTACAAAAAGATCTTCTTTTTCTACAAATAACATTATTAATCCAACGATAGGAATGCATGACAGCATTGCAATAGCTTTGTTCTTCTCGTTAAACTTAATTTCTTCAAGGGTATAAATCTTTTTGGCTTTCTTTTCCTCCGCCATTATATTAATTTAATTCAAAAATTATATACTTTCAGTATATACACATACAGAAAACTGTACAAGGGTATACTATAAGTAGTTGCGGGGTATACGAGTAGTGGTATACTAGAATAATAAGTTTAGTATACCTAAGCTATGGATTCAAAATTAACAAGTAAGCAGGATAAGGTTTTAAGGGTAATTAGAGATTTTTATTTTGAAAATGGTAAAGCACCTTCTCTTTCAGAATTACAAGGTATGTTGAGTATTTCTACGAAGAGAGGCGTAGTGAGTCATTTGGAAGCGTTGGAAAAGAAGGGCTTTATAATACGAACAAGCGAACCAAGAGGTATACATATCGTAGATGAATCCGAAAATGAAATGGTTTATGAATATCTTGTAGGTATACCCATACTGGGATATGCAAATGCGGGTACACCATTAGTGTTGGCTGAGGAACAAAATCTTGGAATTCTACAATTAGACAGATCCTTGATTGGGAGAAAAGAAGGGCTTTTTGCACTGATAGTCAAAGGAGATTCTATGAATATGAGACAAATTGAAGGCAAGAATATTGAAGAGGGTCAATATATCGTTGTACAAAAGGATGCAGAATATGAAGATGGGGATGTTGTTTTGGCAATTGTGGATGGTAGTGCTACAGTGAAAAATATAAAGAGAGATAAGGATATGGTAATTCTGTATCCTCAATCAAATAACCCAATACATAAGCCAATATATCTTGATATAAATACAAATTCTCTAATAAATGGTAAGGTTATTAAGGTTTTAGACAATCCTAATCTTTAACTATTCTCTTATCTCCACCTCTTTAACATATTTTCTTACCAATCTTTTCATTTTTTGCAGCTCAGCATGAGTAAAAGAATTCCTTTTGTCTAAAGTCGGATTAATTGTCTTCCCAGGCCTAAAATTCTGAATATAGTATCTTTTGGAACCTTGGATTAACCTTCCTATTCCTTCAGCTGATTCAACGGTATGTATACCTTTAACATATGTTGTTCTAAATTCATAATCCTTAGCATATTTCATTAATAACTTTATACTTTTCTTTATCTCTTGATAATCAACATTTTCTTCGAGATTTTGTTCATAGATTTCTTCTTCATACTTAATATCCATAGCCCAATAATCAACAATCCCTAAATCTAAAATCTTTTTTACTGTTTTAGAATTAGTGCCATTAGTATCAAGTTTAACTAATATACCAAGATTCTTAACATTCTTAATAAAAGGGATAAGATCTTTTTGAAGAGTAGGCTCCCCTCCAGTTATGACTAGTGCATCTATAAATCCTTTCCTTGATTTAAGAAAAGAGAAAATTTCTTCCTCTTTTATTATGTTTGATGTATTACAAGGCAAAGTCACCAACTCTGGGTTATGACAATAGCTACACCTTAAATTACATCCATATGTAAAAATCAGCGAAGCCACTTTACCTGGATAATCCAGTAAAGTTGATTTTTGGAAACCAGTTATTAACATCTTTATGCATTAAAAGTTACCCTGTCACAGTATTCAGACTGTTTGCCAGGGTTCCACTGTGTAACAGGACGTATGTACCCAACAACTCTGGAGTATACCTCGCATCTTTGTCTGGTTACTGTTTTTTGTTTTTTAGTCATCTATTGAGCAGTAAAATATTAAATACTTTCATTAAATTGCATACCATCGATATATCCTGCTTCTGCATCACACTTAGGGCAGTATGTATGCTCACCAGGCATATACCCATGTTTTGGGCAAATACTAAAGGTAGGGGTTATAGAGAAATAAGGTAATTTATAATTCTCTGCAACCTTTCTTACAAAATTTTTAACACTATTAACAGAAGGCATACGCTCACCAAGGAAAATATGAAGAACTGTTCCCCCTGTATATTTACATTGAAACTCATCTTGATGATCTAATGCCTCAAAGACATCATCTGTAAAGCCTACAGGTAACTGAGAGGAGTTAGTATAGTAGGGGGCAGAGCCCTTCCTTTTACCAATATCAGATGCAGCGATAATGTCATCTCCAAACTTATTCTTATCAGCCTTTGCAAATCTATAAGTAGTACTTTCTCCAGGCGTTGCCTCAAGGTTGAATAATTGGTTTGTTTCTATTTGATAGGTCATTAAACGCTCTCGCATATAATCCATAATTTTTAGACCAAACTCTCTACCCTCCTTGGTAGTTATATCTTTTCCTAAGAAGTTTACTAAAGCCTCATTAAGACCAAGAATACCAATCGTATTGAAATGATTTTTAAAGTATTCTCTGAACCTCTTTTTAATATCAGCTAGGTAAAACTTTGAGTATGGATATAGACCCATCTCCATATATTTCTCAATAGATTTTCTCTTTATCATCAAACTTTCCTTCGAAATATCCATTAGCTCATCAATTCTCTTAAAGAAATCCTTTTCATCTTTAGCAAGATACCCTATCCTTGGCATATTTATAGTAACAACCCCTATACTCCCTGTAAGAGGATTAGCTCCAAAAAGACCACCACCTCTCTTTCTTAACTCCCTGTTGTCCAATCTAAGCCTACAACACATTGACCTTGCATCATCAGGACTCATATCAGAATTGATAAAGTTGGAAAAGTAAGGAATACCATACTTTGCAGTCATTTCCCATAGATACTTGTATTTTGGATTATCCCAATCAAAATCCTTTGTGAGATTGTAGGTAGGAATAGGATATGAGAAGAGTCTACCTTGAGCGTCTCCTTCCATCATAACTTCGCAGAAAGCTTTGTTTAACATATCCATTTCTTTTTGAAAATCACCATATTTCTCTTTCTGGGGTTTTCCTCCAATTATTACATTCTCTTTAGCTAGCATTCCGCTTGGTACCAAATCCATTGTTATATTTGTGAATGGAGTCTGGCATCCAACCCTTGTAGGTACATTCATATTGAAAAGAAATTCTTGGATTTTCTGTTTTACTTCTTTGTATGAAAGCTTATCATATCTAATGAACGGTGCGAGTAGGGTATCAAAACTAGAAAATGCCTGTGCACCCGCAGCCTCATGTTGCAGAGTATATAAATAGTTAACACACTGGCCCAAAGCTGCTCCAAAGTGCTTGGCAGGACCAGAAGAAATCTTTCCTGGAACACCAGTAAAGCCTTTAAGTAATAAATCATGTAAATCCCACCCCATGCAGTATGTAGCAAGCATTCCTAAATCATGAATATGAATATCAGCATTAATATGTGCATTTGAAATATGCTTTGGGTAGATTGTATAAAGCCAATAATTCGCCTGAACAGAAGAAGAAATATGATTATTTAAACCTTGCCAAGAGTATGCCATATTACTATTCTCCTTTACTCTCCAGTCTTCTTCTTTAATATATCCTTTTACTAACTGCTCAGCATCAATCAAGGATTTAATATTTTTAACCTTGTTTTTTAAATCAACGAAAAGCTCAAATGCAACAGCAGTTTTTCCATGACCCATATCCTTCAAGGTCTCTTTCACAACCTTTGCAATGTCTCCAGTAGAAATATATTTTTCTTCTTTATGTTTTTCACTTAACCTTTTAACAACCTCGTTAGAAACTTGCTTTGCTCTCTCCCTATCATCTCCTCCCACACTCTCAGCAGCTTTGAAAATCCCCGTTGTTATTCTCTCTTGGTCAAAATCAACTAATCGGCCATCCCTTTTCTTTACTTTGAACGGTATTACTTTTTTGGCTTTTGCCATGGCAGTATTTACTTGTAGTATTAAATTAATTCTTCTAGTTCTTTTTTAAGATCTTTTACTGTTTCAAAATCTTTGTATACACTTGCAAATCGCATATATGCTAATGGATCTAACTCTCTAAGCCAGTCCAATACCATATTTCCAATATCTGTGGTAGAGAGTGGGTTTGCACTTACCATTACTTTTCTTTCTACTTCTTCACAAAAATTATCTATCTCCTCCTCTGTAATTTTAGAGAGATCAACAGCTTTCTTAATTCCTTTCTTAAGCTTTTGACAGTCAAAATTTTCCAATGAGCCATCTTTCTTTATTATTGCAACATCAACTTTTTCTATTCTCTCGTAAGTTGTGTATCTCCTTCCGCATCTTAAACATTGCCTTCTCCTTCT
>CAYMBI010000019.1:0-10107 GCA_964388655.1 uncultured Candidatus Saccharibacteria bacterium
AAGAATCTTTGCAAAGGAATCTGTAGCAAAATTCTGAAACTCGTCTACAAACAAAAAGAAATCCTTTCGTTCTTCTGCAGGCATATCTACTCTTTCTAACGCAGTTGACTGCAACCTTGTAATAATCATACCTCCAAGAAGAGATGCCGTCTCTTCTCCCAATTTCCCCTGAGCAAGATTAACCAAAAGAATCTTTTGACTATCCATTATCTCCCTTAAATCTATTGTTGATTTAACCTGTCCAACAATATTCCTAGTTACAGCTGAGGATATAAATCTACCTACCTTGTTCTGAATTGGAGAAACCGACTCTGCCAATAATTTGTTGTTTTGAGCCATTTGGGCGTATTCCTCTTCCCAAAATTTTATCAATATAGGATCGTCTACCTGTTTTAGTATAAATTTACGGTAGTTTTTGTCTAGAAGCATCCTTGGAACAGAAAGTAACGTTGTTCCCTGTGCTTCCAACGCAGTTGCAACAGTATTTGTAAGAATATATTGAAGCCTTGGTCCCCATGAATTACCGAATTGTTTTTTAAACACCTCTACAACACCGTCAGCAATTAAATCTCTTTGAGATTTATCTTTAAGTTCTAAAAGATTAAACCCTATTGGGTACGAAGTATCAGTAGGATTAAAGTATATTACATCCTCTACTCTCTCTGGAGGGATATAGTCCAAAAGTTCATCAACTGTTTCTCCATGCGGATCAACAAAACATGCACCATCGCCTCGTAAAATATCTGATATGAACATATTCTTGAATACAGTGGACTTACCTACTCCAGTTTTACCAAGTATATAGAAATGCTTTCTCCTGTCCTCTCTCTTTATACCGAAGTCTATTCGATTACCTCGGTAATCAGTCTCAGCAAAAACAGTAACACCATCAATACCTGATTTGGGGATATTCATCGGAGGCTCAAGCTTTTTTGATCTACTCCATGCGATATTTGGTGTTTCAACCGAGATATTCGGCATATGATAAAGAGATGCAAGCTCTTCAATATTTAGAATATCTACAACCTCACTAGATAAATGTCTTTTTACATAATCATTGTAAATCTCTTGCCCTGTCTTCGTTGGAACAGAGTGTATGAAAGTGTTTAGATGTGCGGTTGTAAACTGTTTAAAACTAGCAACTATATCCCTTAAAATTTGCTCAGATTCTACTTGAGTTGGCGCTTTGGTAACAACTCTAATACCAAATTCAAAACCTAATTTCAGCATTTTGTTCTCTATCTCAGATAATTCTTCTTCTTGCCCAGGTTCTAATTTAACAACTTCCTTTCTTTGAGGTTCGCTCTCACTACCCATATTGGAGAGATTAGAACCGATATCAGAAAGAATAGCCGCAACCTTATCCAAGAAACTCTCACCATATGGATTTTTTCCCTCCCTTATAGCAGTAATATATTTCTTTGAACTACTTTGCCAATAGTTAGAAACTGGCCTAACAATAATTTGTATCCATGCGTACTGACCAATTTTTAAATCAGAAATTGCACCTGTAATAGCAGCGAGTGGATCTACTTCAAAATTCCTAAATGTCTTGATTGGAAAAATGAAATCCTTCTCTAATTCTACCTCTCCTGTAGTAACAAAGAGCTTCATGTCACTATTCTTTTTCTGAGTATAGTCAGGTACATACCTAATATCAGCATTAGGGTACTGAGCATATATCTGCCCTTCAACAAACTTTGCTAAATGCTGGGGTATTACAACAAAGAATTTTATACCGTCCTCTCCACTTGAAGCTATCTCAAAACTAACTATATCAAAAGATTTTATAGAATCTCCCAAGATACCATGTATAGATGCAAACATTTGCTCTGCAGCAAGCGGAGTTCTATCATTTTCCCTCGGTACTAATATCTGCATTACCAAGGGGTTACGAACCTCTTCTAATATTTCTATTTTCTGTTCACCTTTGTTATTCACAAAAACAAACAAGAAAAGAACAAAGGCTAATGCGAGTATTAAAAGTAAACCTATTACTGTGACCATTATCATAACATCAATATTCTACATTAGAACAAGTAAATATGAAATATTCTAGAAAGAATATATTCCTGAAATATCCTCTCCTAAAATAATCACAATGTCCCCTGTTGTCATAAAATCAGGACGGCCATTAACAATTTCATATTGCCCTGGAAACAACTCCGTGATAACTTCTAAGGACCTTTTAAAATCTTCTGGATTAGGAACATAGAACTTGGTGTTCTCTGCACGACTTGGAGCGTTATCGAACCTAACAACATCACAACCAGAATTTGCTACCTTTCTTGCATAGGAGGAAGCCTTACCTGTAATTCCACTTGCGTTGTATACCTCTACTCTTACCCTTTCTCTTTCCAGCTCTCTTTCTACCATCTTTTCTGTATTTTCTCTCCAAACCGTATCGAATGCTGATAATTTTAGATAGCTTTGTATTCCTCCTACTCCATCAAATTCCTTTTGGTCAAGAAATCTTGCGCTACCTAGATCAATCACATATGGCCTAAGTTTTAACAATCTTGAATTAATATTCTTTAATTCTACAACAACTCCAGGTAATGATTCTAAAGATGAATATATCACCGCCTCCCTGTCTCTAAATTTGTTAGCAGAAAAAATTAGGTTTAACCAGCTTAATCTTGAAACAAATCCATTAAAGAAAAACACATCCTCTGACACTTCCCAACCATTTTGATAGTACTGAGCATATACCGTATCACTTGAGAATTCTCCTAGATTTTCCTGAAAAAGGATATATGCATCGGAGTCTATCCAAATATATTCATCTACCTTCATTCCAAACAATTCCTCAAATTGCCAAATTGCAAATTCGATACCTTTTCCAGGTTGCTTGAAGTCTCCAGCATATCTAAATCCTGAAATCGCCACTGCATTCCCAAAATCACTTTCCAATCCAGTATACAATACCCAATTAGGAAGATATATCATTACTGCAGAACCCTTCTCCTTATTTTCTGCATAAAGAAATACTTTTTCTATTCTGTCTTGCTCATTGTATTTATTCTCTAAAACTATTAAGGTTTTCTTAAATGAACTAGGATATCTAGAAAGTAGATAGTGAGTAGCATTACCATCCTTGAGAGGGTTTACACTTTTTATATTTAGAAATCCAATATATACATAAGCGAGATAAAATAAAAAGAAGAGTAGAAGAAGGGATGTAAATATCTTTTTGATATTTAAATTAATCTTTATTCTACCTTTTTTTGCGGATTTGTATCTCTCTCTACCCCTCAACATAGCTATATTCTAAAAGTTAATCTTTCACCATTTATATTAACAAAACTAAGCAAGACAGCTTCCAATAATATACTTTCACTATTTAACATAGATCTGTTTGTCCCATACAACTCATCACCTACTATCTTAAGTCCTAGATACTCGAGCGATGCCCTGATTTGGTGCATTCTTCCTGTCTCAATTTTAACAAGAACTTCATCACCTGACATTAGTATATAGCTTTCGGCAAATTTCGAGCCACCAAATTCATGCAATCTAAACTCCATCTTATACCTATTTTTTTTCGACCTTCCTATATATCCTCTCATGTTAAACCACTCTTTCCAAGGTTCACAAGAGATGTCCATTTTTGAAATATATTTTTTCAAATCTATTTCTTGTTCACTTTCTTTAAACACATGAAGCTTTGACTCACCCACTCTCTCTACTTTTGCGTAGTAAATTTTAATAACATTTCTCCTTTTAAATTCATTTTTCAAATACTCTTGTGTCTTTTTGTTTTTTGCAATAATTAAAAAACCGCTCACCCCTTTATCGAGTCTATGTACAATACCCCCTCGATCTACCAAAGAATCATACTCCCCTTTCTTCTCGAGATACTCCCTTACAAAATTTGCTAATGTACCCTTTTTATGTCCAACGCCTGGATGAACGGAAATACCTTTTGGTTTGAAAAGTACAAGAATATTTTCATCTTCATATCTAATATCCAGTTCACCATTTTGAGCTATTACATCTTGGCTTAAATCTATTTCCTTACTAATGTTTTCCCAGTATTTCATATCAAGAGATACCTCATCTCCCTCTCTAAGTCTATACGACTTCTTACATACAGAGTTGTTAACTTTGCAACCCCTTTGTAAGTTATTCTGAATTATATTCCTTGTCAAAAAAAGAGATGTTCCCTTTATATGATCCATTACAAATATATCTATCCTTTTCCCTACGTTGTCTCCCTCTATTTGTACTTTCATCCCTTGTTAAATATACAAATTAAAACTCCTAAAATTGTTAACACTACTATACCAATATCTAAGATATTTATGGATAGGTTTAGGAAAGGAATATAGTCACATATGTAGCCTCTGAATATTCTTTCAAGTAGATTTCCACTTCCAAGTATTACAATACTGAAGAGGATATGTCTTAAATTCCCTTTCACTTTCAAAGCAAGGATTGAGATACCTATTAGCAATAGTATACTTACCAAGGAAACATATTCAATCTCAATTCCAAATGCAACACCACTGTTTTCTGTACAACTCTCAACAACAAAGAATGACAAAACTATATTTGTAAAAAGAAATAACGAGGAAATATATATATATTTCATTTTAAGATACTGAAACTGAACGAACTGAAGATCTTGTCTTTATCGTTACATTTGCTTTTCTTAAATCAAGAATGAACACAATACCCATCACAAATGACCAAAGAATAAATACGAATACACCAATATCTTCCAATATAGTCAATTCGTCAATTAGATAAATATATGAGATATATATTGAAGAAATCCATACAATTGCAAGACCAATATTTCCAAAAAGATATTTTTCTCTTAGAGGACTTGAAACAACTGCGTAGATAAATTTGTACATTACAAAAAAAACACCAATGATACAAAGAAGTATTACTCCTTTGTAAATCCAATCAGTAAAATTCCCTAAGATACCTGTAACTACAAATGAAGCTCCCAACATCGTAGTAGCAGAAAAGTACACCGGAAAAAACATATGTTTCCATCTCCATCTTTTTACAACAAGTGCATAGAAAGACATAAAGATGAGAATTGAAACAAACATACTAAATATTACCAAGCCACCATCCCATATACTTAGAAATCTCCATGGTAGTAATCTAAAGAGATATATCTTCTCTCCATATTTCTCGTAGGGTAACCAGTACCAAATGTAAGACAAAAAACTTTCCCACTCCAATATTATATATACAACTCTTCCAACAATAGCACTAAGAAAGCCTGAAATTAAAAACATATCAAACACGGAAGATCTGTTCTTTCTTGATTCTGCACAACCCCTCCAGAATACATACAAACCAAAGATGAAAATTACTGATAAAACTACGAGAGGATTTATACCTGCAAGTATATCTCTAATATTTATTAACCAATCAAACACATAAGTATGCCTAACACGTTATTGATATCATTCTACCAGAAATTACTTCTTCTTTCTTTTCTTTTTCTTCTTCTTTTTAGTATTTGATACAAGTATTTCCTGTTGTTTTTCACTTGTTCTTTCTTTTTTTACTTTTTCCAACCTCTCTCTTACAATATTAAAAAGCTTCCTCCAGCTGGAGATAATCATTCCACCAAGCTTAACTACAAATCCACCACTCTGTTTGTACTTGAGCCTTTTTGACTCAACAGTTTCAGTGGCTTCCTCCTTGGTAGCAAGTATTTGCTGTTCCATTATTTCGATAGTAGGATATTCCTCTTGAGTGGATCTTGCGGCTACCTGGGTACCACAGTATGCACAAAACTTTGTCTTTTTGCTAATCATTACTCCACAGTTTGGACATTTTCTCTTAATTTCATTACCACAATTCGAACAATATACATACCCAGGTAACAGCTGGGTTCCACACTTTGAACAATCTCCTAACTCAGAAGTCTCATATTTTAAATACCTTCTCTCCAAATCAGCCCAGTATATCTGTTCTATAGTCTCACTTGGTCTTATTATCAAATATATTATTAATCCAGGAATATTAAGAAAAACTACAAGTAAAAGATATATTATCCTTATACTCATATTAGAAGTTCTTTCACCAGAATCTATCCATACCCATCCTATGAGAACTAACCAAAAGATTATTAAGAGAATAAAAAGGAGGGTTCCAAAAATATTAAAATCTATTCCACCTACAAAATCGAAAAAACCTAGTACGAAATTTTCAAGATTCATATTTTTATTTCTCAAGAATTAAAACAAATGGTCGAGGAGGGAATCGAACCCTCATGCTATTGCTAGCACGGGATTTTGAGTCCCGCGTGTCTGCCAGTTCCACCACTCGACCGATTTCGTGTATTATACCTCCCAGAAGTACATTATGTACACTATTTCCCCTCTTTATACAGATTTCTGTAACTTGCTATTTCTTTGACAAATGCTAGTTCTACAGTACCAGTTGGTCCATTCCTGTGTTTAGCTAGAAATAGATCTGCAATACCCTTTCTTTCAGTATCTGGGTTCCATGTTTCCTCTCTATCAATAAAAAGAACGACATCTGCATCTTGCTCTATAGATCCTGATTCTCTTAAATCTGAAAGCTGTGGCCTTCTACCCTGCCTTTGCTCTATAGCACGAGAAAGCTGTGATAATGCAACAACAGGGACATTTAACTCTTTAGCCAAGTTTTTCAAGCCTTGTGAGACCTCGGAGACCTCCAAGGTTCTACTTTCCTTGTTACTGCCATGCATAAGTTGTAGGTAGTCTACAAAGATTATGTCAACACCATGTTCTAAAGCTAATCTCCTTGCCTTGGTTCTAACCTGATTAATATGTTGACCAGCCATATCGTCTATAAAGATGTTCGCATCACCAAGCTCTCCCATTGTATTCGCTAGCTTAACAATCTTTTCATCATTCAATTTGTTTGTCCTAATCTCCCAGAAAGGAATACCTGATTGCATACCAAGTAACCTGTCCATAATTTGCATATTGGACATTTCTAATGAGAAAAATGCTATATTTTTCTTTTCCACCAATGCAGCATGCCTCATCATATCGAGTGCTAGAGAGGTCTTACCGACAGATGGTCTTGCGGCAAGAATTATCAAATCAGATTTTTGGAAACCACCAAGTAATATATCTAAATCTCTGAAACCTGTTGAAATACCTGCGTAATCATCATCTGATTTTGCATGAGCAGCCCTTTCATATGCATCCTTAAGCAACTCTTTAACATGTACAAAGTTGCTTCTTACTCCTTCTTGTGCAACATTGAAAAGTAATGTCTCTGACCTATCTACCACCTCAGCGATATCAATTGTCTCATCCATAGCAAGAGAAGTAACTTCTGCAGCAGAAGATATTAGACCCCTTCTCGTTGCGTTCTCTTTCACAATATTTGCATACTCTTCTGCATGTGCAGAAGTTGGAACAAAGGATGCTAACTCTGTTAAGTATGCCCTACCACCAACCTTAGAGAGTATTTTTTTCTTTTTTAATTTATCAGATATAGTTACTAAATCTATTGGGAGACCATGTTCAAAAAGCTCTAATATATTTTGATATATAAGGGCATGTCTATCATCATAAAAATGACCAGGTTGTAACCAACCAGAAACATTAATTAAAGCATCCTTATCCAAAAGTACAGAACCCAGTACTGACTTCTCGGCATCTATATTTTGTGGAGGTATTCTCTCCATATCTTCTTAATTAAGAAATATTACTTCTATATTTTTCTGCTCCTGCTCTGGAGAAGGAGAAACATTTAAATATGACTCGTCTCTAACATTTGTAAAGCCAAAGTACTTTATAAAATCATTTCTACCCTTAATATCTTTACCAATTTTTAAACCCTCTTTTTTATAAGCACATGGAAGAAGAATAGTAGGATCAACATTGTTTAAGATCTTTTCTATTTTGTCGTAGTCAATAAACAGTGAACCATTACCAATAGGAAGTATAAGGACATCAACATCCCCCAAGTCTTTAGTTAAAGCAACATCAAAATCGTTATCTAGTAATCCCATATATACAACACGAAGAGTTGTCTCATCAATTATATAAAAACAGGAATCAATATCTCTCCTTACCATTACTCCACCAATTTCAAATTCACCAGGAGATGATATCTCAATTAAAGAATCCCTGTTATCAGGTTCTATTTTCTTAAGCAAATCTTTTTCTTCTAAGATATTTTCCTTACCTATTAAGTCCTTGTCTGTAAAAAGCACAACATCCGATTTTACTTTACTGAAACTCAAACCACTTTCCTTCAATGCATTAGGGTCTGTAAGCAATGTAATATCTCCAACATTCAATTGAAACGTAGACCATCCGATATTTCTAATCTTCATATATACAATAGCTCATATTATTTCTGGGGCAGTAAACACTCAAGTATACCAAATTATGAATCTGATAGACCTAGGGATTTTCGAACATCTTCAACCAAAGTTTCTTTCATTTGTTTTTTTACCAACTCTAACTTCAAACTTTCTAAGGAGGAAATTACTGCTTGAAGCTGTATCATCAATTTTTCTTCCTGCGTGTTAGACAGTATCATTTTTTTTATTCCCCCTACTTGTCCCTCTATCCTACTAACCCTGTTTTGTATTTTCTTTGAATATTTCATAATTAAATCAAGTATATTTTTTTAATCTAGGGAAATCAAGACTCTACCGCTATTAATACAGAAATACCCAAAACTGCTGAGACAAGTTGAGTTAAGGAAGAAGTATTACCTGTCCAACCTCCAAAAATAAAAGGTTCTTTAAATAAAAAGATTGCAATTAAATAAGAAAAAGTTGTTAAGAACCCCTCTTTTTTCATGATTATATAGTATAATTTCCTAATGTCTAAAGAAAATATTTTACTGATAATAAGTGTTGTTCTTTCAATAATAATCATCTCCTTTTCGGTATATATCGTTCTTACCTTGCAAAGTAAAAAAGTACAAGAAACAAACCTAAATGAACAAAATGTTCAACAAGAACAAGAGGATAAGGAAATTGAAGAAGAGATTAACGATACAGAGGAAGTAGAAGGTGTTTCTTTTTTACAATCAGCATGGATACCCTCCTTTGATTTTGAAAATGGCCTAAAAAGTCTTGAAGTTAGGAAGGATATAATAAGAGAGGTAAATCCTGTGCTGTATGGAGTTAACAATGACGGTACTTTGATGAATAGAAAACCAACAGAAGATTCACTAAAATCTTTTCTCTCATATTGTAAAGCGGAAGGTATAAGGGTTGTACCCACTGTTGGATCATATGATTTCAGAATTATGAGTAGCGTAATGCAATCAGATATATACATAGATAGACATGTACAAGAGATAATAAATGAAATAAATAAATATGGATATGATGGTATAGACATTGACTATGAGAGAATTAGAACAGCCGAAAGAGATGGGTATTTGGCATTTTTAAGAAAGCTAAAAAATGAATTAGAAAAGATAAATAAGGAACTCTCTGTAACCGTATTTGCAAAAACAAGAGACAACACTCAAGACACCCTCTATGCACAGGATTGGGTTGAGATAGGAAAAATAGCAGACAAGGTTAGAATAATGGCATACGATTACACTTTACAATCCTCCACTATACCAGGTCCAATTGGTCCAATTGATTGGATTGAAGAAGTCTTGACATATTCTCAAGGAAAAATTCCTTCTGAAAAAATATTCTTAGGTGTACATCTTTATGCCTATCTCTGGAAAGAAGAAAAAGCTTCTGCCCTTACCTACTCTGCTGTACTAAATATCCTTAAAAATGTAAAAGGTGAATACAATGAAAAGATAGGAGAAGGGTATGCAGAGTACAAATGTTCAGATGGCTCTAGGTGCATTCTCTTCTACCAAACACCCGAGGGTGTAAAAGAAAGGATTAACATTGCTAAGAGATATAACCTGGCCGGGGTGTCATATTGGAGACTCGGAGGGGAAGAAAAGTTACTGGAGCAAAGTCTCTAGACACACCATTATCCATCTGTTATAATTCTACCCGTTATGAAAAGAGATATTCATCCTAAATACAATAAGAGTTTAAAAGTCGTATGCTCTTGTGGCAACACATTTGTCACTGGTTCTACATTGGAAAATGATACATTAAATGTTGAGCTTTGCTCTAAGTGCCATCCTTTCTAT
>CAYMBI010000020.1:0-9846 GCA_964388655.1 uncultured Candidatus Saccharibacteria bacterium
TACCCCAACTCCCTATCTTATTTATACAATGACCCTTCATAGTTATTTGATCACACCCAATAAACACACCATCAATTGGTACAGAACCCCTGCCAATAACAAAAGACTCCGCAGCACTATCTGCAATCAAGGTTGTTGATATTCCTGCCTCTAAAAGGCTTTTTGCTGTTTTATGTCCTTGAAACAATGGCCTAGTTTCAGTGCATACAGCATCAAATGAATCCTTCCCTTGCGCAATACCTTTTATCACTGCAACTGCCGTAGAAGAGTGACAGTGTGTTAATACATTTTCTAAAAATCGAACATGAGGAACACAATTTTCTATTATAGCTCTCTTACTATCTGAAATCATAAAAAGATAGTTATCACAATAATCCTCAAGAGTCTGTTTCATACCATCAATAGTATGTAAATCAGAAAACTTCTTTTTATACATATGTTCTACAAACCTAACCCCGTTTCTTGCCAAAGGTTCATTTAATCTTGCATTTGCTAACCTGGTACCTACCTCAATTAATTCTTTGTAAAACAGATCCAAATCAGTAACTTCTGACTCCTCTATAAAAGTTTTCATCCCCTCTAGGGTTGCAATAGCAACATTGGTAGCACCTTGAATGTTCAAATCTTTTATATCTTTTTCAATTTCTAGTATCTTTTTTATTTCCATTACTTTAATTCAAACTCTTCATTTAATTTAGGTACATCAGTCTCTATATTTAATTCTGTTTTTACATTCGTTGCAAAACCAATAGCGATTTCTTCATCTGCATGTGTTACAAAAATCTTTTTAGGTGTATGACCAAAGCCTCTCAACCAATATCTTAAGTCTCTTTGGTCAGCATGTGCGGAGAACCCTCCAAGCGTATGTATCTGTGCTCTAACTTCTACATCTTGGTTCATAACTCGAATACTCTTTTCTCCATTCACTAATCTTCTACCCAATGTACCATCTACTTGGTATCCGACAAAAATCATGTGTGTATTCGGTTTGGAAATATGATTCTTTATATGATGTACAATTCTTCCTCCAGTACACATTCCACTTCCTGCGATAATGACTACGCCACTCTTGTTGATTAGTCTCTTAGACTCTTCTGCGGATTCAATTGTATACAATCCAGGGAAATTGAATGGATCATCCCCCTTATCTAGTAATCTTCTTGCATCTTCATCATAGAATGTTGGATACTGCCTAAACACAGCGGTAGCCTTCGAGGCCATAGGGCTATCTAAGTAAATAGGGATAGGATCTAAGAGCTTGTTTTCCACGAATAGGTTGATTTCATACAAGAGCTCTTGTGTTCTCTCAATTGCAAACGAGGGTATGAGGATGTTTCCTCCTTCTTCCTGAGCCTGTTTTAAGATAGAGAGTAACTCCAATACAGTTTCGTCTTTGTTTTTGTGTAACCTATTGCCATATGTAGCCTCACAAACAACATAGTCTGCCTCTCTTACCATATCTGGATCTCTAATAATTCGCGCTCCTGGCTGTCCTAGATCTCCAGAGAAAACAATCTTTCTCTCCCTACCAGCTTCTGTTGTAACCCAAAATTCTATTATTGCAGAACCTAATATATGACCAGCATCTCTCAACCTAAACTCTACTCCATTATGCAAATCTACAGATGCACCATATGGGTACACCTCAAACAGTCTAAACATCTCCTCAACATCCTCCTCTGAAAAGAGTGGTTTTCTTTTTTCGTACAAAGAACCCTCGGAACTTGCATCACTATATTTTTCCTCTTCCTTTCCTTTTACAGACCACCTCTCATATGACTCCTGTTGAAGTTTCGCAGCATCTAATAGAACTATTTTTGCTAAGTCTCTAGTAGGTTGTGTAGAGATAATTCTTCCTCTGAAACCTTGCTTCACAAGTATTGGTATCCTTCCGCAGTGATCAAAATGTGCGTGAGTAAGAAATATTGCATCTAGTTCGGTAGGATTGAATGGAAAAGGTTCATAATTAAGTCTCTCTATATCATCCTTTCCCTGAAATGCACCACAATCAACTAAGAATTTAAAATTTCCTGTATCGATATATGAACATGAGCCTGTAACTGTTCTTGTCGCTCCACAAAATTTAATCTTCATCTCGGGCAGTAGAATTAAAATAATATATAATAGATATTACAGCATTCGCCTTGCTTACTCCAAGAGTTTTTCTTTAGTATTCAAAAGAGGGTCTTCAATAACCATGTCTAAAAGCTTGTTTAGAATATCTCCCATCTTCTTTCCAGGTTCTACTCCAATACTCTTCAAATCTTCCCCATTGATATCCAAATCTGTGATTTTTAACGCCATATCCTCCTGTCTTACTTTAGAGATATGTTTTTGTAATTCAGTTATTTCTTCTGGTTTAAATGCAGTATTTGGGTTTGAAGATGCATCTGCAATTCGTAATTTAAACAAGTCTTCTATATTCTCTTCACCCACTCTCTTTAAGAATCTTCTTACTGCAGAGTCACTCCACTGAGTTAACATTAATTTGTCCATTTTCTCCCTATCTACTTCACCTTCTGTATGAGGATAGTAGAACATATGGTTTCTAACAAGAGCTTTTGTTTTCTCTATTTCAGTTTTTGAAAATTTCAATCTTTTCATTATCTCCTCTACCATTTGAGCACCTACGCTGTCATGACCATAGAAATGGCCATTACCCATGTCTGTTCTTGGTTTTGCAATATCGTGAAGTAGTGCTGCCAACTTTACACTATCTTCAGCTGCGTCACATGTTTTTAGACTATGCCAATATACATCGTGAGAATGATACAACTTTTGTTCTACTCCATACCCTTCGAGAAGTTCTGGTAAAAATATACTAAGCAATCCTGTTTGCCTCATTAACTCTATGCCCTTTGAAGGCTTAGGAGAATTGAGAAGCAGTTTCATAAACTCATCTCGTATTCTTTCCATGGATACCTGTTTTGCAACGGGTATCGCTTGTTTAATAGCTTCAAATGTTTCTTTCTCAATTTCAAAATCCAATTGAGATGCCAACCGACATGCTTTAAATGCCCTTAAACCATCCTCTTTAAATCTTTCTATAGGAGTACCAACCGCCCTTACTAATTTAAGGTTAATATCTGTAATCCCCCCAAAGGGATCTTGTATCTCCCACTCCTGTTCTTCATCCTTTTCTAAATTACCACTAGAAAGATCTAGAGCCATAGCATTGATTGTAAAGTCTCTTCGACCTAAATCTTGGTTAAGGTCATTTACAAACTCAACCTTACTTGGCCACCGGCCATCAATATAGTTTGATTCACTTCTAAAAGTTGTTACTTCTACTTGCTTGTTCTCTCCTTCTGAGTCTGGAACAAGAGCTAGCACAGTTCCAAACTTTGCACCAGTTGAAACTGATTTTGGAAATATTTCTAACATCTCATCAGGCAACGCATCAGTTGCCAAATCATAATCATGGGGAGTCTTACCCATGACAATATCTCTTAGTGCTCCACCAACAAGATACACGTCATATCCCTCTTTTGTTAGCATCCTTCCTACCTTTAATACATAGGAAGGTATTTTGTATCGTATTCTCATCTTTGTATTTTCCTTTTATGATAGTACCAAACTACAACTACAACAACAAGGAAAAGAAAAATTGGTACACATGTAAATGGATAATTAGTTTGAGGAAGTTTCGATATTCCAAGTATTTCAAAATTCTCAGAATTAGAAACTTCTGGAAAACCTTCCTCTACAATCTCTTCTCCATTCTCATTCACATATGCCATTTCAGAAGAATGAATAGCATATGGTGTCCTCATTATACAAAATGCTTCACCCCATGGCTTCACACGTGAGCCAATATAATTAAAACCGTCACCTCTCACACCAGACATTGGTGCCGAATCACCAATAAAGTAGGACTCTAAATGCTCACCAAAAGATGTACACTCTTTTCGGAAGTTTGGATTGGATATAGTTGCATACCCAAAACTTCCAATATCTTCATAAGGTAATACGTACTCATATAAGTACTCCTCATTAGGAGGAAAATCTCTTTTAAAGAAATATTGACCATGACTAAAAACAATATCCTTTTCTAAAATATTAGTAATATTTCTTACGGAAACTTTCATATTTACTATACCATCATTTACAGAAGCTTCCCATTTATCAAAAATTATTGGAGACTTAACCAGAACAGTATCTAAAACAACAACACCGCTCGCATCCTTGTTAACCACCCCTAATCCATCGTAACTCTTAAAATACCCCACTCTAGGATAAACCCAAGTAAAAACTCGTAAGTCCGTACTTTCATACACACCCGTTATATCCAATACATTCCTTAAGTCTCCCTGAGATAAATAATATCTACTTAGATATACCTTAATCTCATCAATCACTACACTATGACCAGTACTATTTTTGTACCAATATATGAAATCAACATGCGTGTAAGGGGGCACAGAAAGAGAAGCATATTTATCAGGGTTACGAATAAGGGCGTAGCTTGGATCAATACTAGTAATATCCAAAATCGAGATATTACCAAGTATATATTGTGTATCTTGCCCAATAACAGAGTCATACTCAACACAATTAGGACAATCTCCCCTTTTAGGCAAACTCCTTACTCCAAACCCCAAAGTATCAAAGTACTGGTTCTCAGACAAGTCTCCACTAAAAGTAAAACCATCAGCAAGTATGTAACTTGGAAATAGGGAAAAAAGGTATATTAATAGCACTTTCTTAAGCATACCGTATCTATTAAATTTAGATACTTAAGCTTAAAGAAATAAAATTACAAAGTACTTACTTTTGGCTGTTCCACTTCTCTCTATCTTTTCTGTCCAATTCGACAGCTTTCTGTAAAATACCAAAGAGTAAAACAACACCCATTAATCCAGACATTATTAAAAATGCAATATCGTACTGAGAGATGTAGTAACCTACAACATTATAATACTTAACTGGGGCAAGATACATATATATAGTAATAAACACCCCAAGAATCCTCATCTCTGTAGGTCCAATTAATCCAAAAGAATATTTAAATTTGTTTTGTACGAAAGTAACCAACTCAACATGAATCATTAATGCCATATACATAATTGCAAATAGCAGGGCTAAATCAATTCTTACAAAACCAGAAATACCCAATCCCAGTGCAAAAATTATTATAGCTATTGCATCTACCATATGATCTATATAGTAGCCGTAGTTTGGCCTTGTTTTCTTCCTGTATCTTGCCAAACTTCCATCAAATGAGTCTCCAAACCAATGAAGAAACAATCCTACAACAACAAGTAGTAGATATATTCTGTCTTGAAAACCTAAAATAAAACCAATTGCTACTAGTATAATTGCAAATACCCCTAGTGCTGTTAAATGATCTGAATTAATCCATTTAGGTATCCTTGGGCATACCCATTCTTTTATTCTCTCCTCTGGATATGCAGTAATTCCTGTATTAATTGCATCTTGCTTATCTCTTTTGTATTCTACTTTTAACTTTTGAACAATATCCCTTATATCAATATCAAAGTTTTTATCCAATTCCTTTACCAAATTCTCTACAAATTCGTCAAAATAGTGCCTTTCGAAGATATTAAAGCCGTTTAAAAGCTCTTTTTCATTAGACTTTCTTTTTGCCATCTTTGGATATTCAGAAATTAAAAAACGGAGAGGGTGGGATTCGAACCCACGATGGTGTTACCACCATACTAGTTTTCAAGACTAGCCTGATCGACCACTCCAGCACCTCTCCTTACTGTGTCCATATCTAAAAGATATTCAGCACCAGGTTTTATTGATCTTCTTCCAAACAAGCACTCCTTTATTAAGTATTCGTTGCCGTTACCTGTTAAGATATACAACCAATCATATGCGTTCTCTCTGGTCTTTTTAACGACATAACCAGAAGAATTCGAATGAATACGACGAAGATCTACAGATCCATTCTTCGAATACCTAACCTGAATCCTTTTTATCAAACCTCTTTTTTCGACTGCAATATCATATGCTGCAGACTCAGTCAATGGAATTAGGACATCATACCCTAGCTTTGTAAATGTAGCAATAGCTTGCGCAACTGCACAATCTCCTTTTCTCTGAGTCGTTCGCATAGGGTTATTATAAAACGGTATGGGCAACGAGGTCAAGATAACACCTAAATTACAACATTTTTTCTTTTATTTGACTACCATTAACATCTTCAATATCATCATATATATGACTGTTCATATTAAAAAGAAAAATATATTTTCACTCCTTTTACTACTATCTCTGTTTGTAGCTCCTCTATCAGTCTTAGCATCTGAATTAGATTCTACAAACTTCAAAATTGTCGGAGCTACTACACAAGGAGGAGGAATATTAGGTACAGCAAGTGGAGATTACTCTGCATTGATAGGGATTGGAGGTATTTCATCTAATCCAAGAATATATTCTACCAATTACAGACTGTATACAAGTCCAGAGAAGGCTTTTGTACCAGCGGTTCCAACTGTATCCTGCTTCGAAACTACAACGGATGGATCCTCCAATTGTACGACTGGCCCAACAGAGTTAACAACTGGTGGAATGGTTGCAATATGTGGAGCAGGAGGTTGCTACAACAGGGCAAGGTTTGAAATAGATGCACAGAATAATCCTGCAGACACCCTTTATGCTGTAATGGTTTCTGAGGATAACTTTGCTTCTGATATTAGATACGTAGATGCTTCTACTTTTTGGCCAGAGAGTAGTTCCACACATAATTTAAGCGACTTTATGACTAAAACTGACTGGGAAACGGAAACTTTTAATCTACAGGGGTTGGCAGCAGGAACCACGTACTATATTAAAATTTTTGCTCTCAAAGGAGACTTCACCCAATCAGATGCAGGACCAAGTGCAAATGCAACTACCTCACTAGGGAACGTTTTCTTTGATATCGATATTGCTGGAGAAACTGGATATACAGCAGAAAGCTCTCCTCCCTACTCAATTTCTTTCACTGGAGCATATCAATTAATTGGTGGATCAGCGGCGATAACAAATGGTAATAGAATATGGATGGACGCTGAAACTAACTCAGAAGGTGGTTTTGCAATTATAATGAATGGAAAATACGGAGGTCTCTACAGTCCCACTACTACACAAACAATCACTTCTGCTACTGCAAATCTAGACTCAGTACCTTCAGGATTTGGATTACAAAGTGAATATATCGACTATGATGACAGCTCTCCTTTATACGGAGAAATTACAGCTACTACTGATTACAGTGGAAGTCTTAATAGTGTGGGAATAATTAGTGTCACCCCTAAAAAGGTATATGATGGAGATGGACCAACAGTAGCAGGAAGAATAGCACTGAAGGTTATTGCCAAGCCTGGAACTTCGTACACACCCTCTAATGACTATCAAGAAATTATAACTCTCATATTTATACCAAGATACTAAAAATACCTATTGACATGGAAATAAAGTATAGGTAACCTGTAATCAGAATATAAGTGATTAATTCTTAATAATTTTTTACTCTGCCCAATGTGAGAAGTTTGAAAACCCTCTTAAGGATAGGAATTCCGACATTACTAATAGTAGCTTTTGGTTCTTTTTTCATATACTTTTCTTCACAGGCAGCCTCATTAACAGCAGTGTATGTTTTCTTTAGCAGAATTCAAGCTGGTTTAGATGGTTCTGGTACAAATGAAGTTCAATTGATTCTGGCAGTTGCTCCAGCACAAAGTATGTCATCTGGAGGAACAATAACCATAGAATTCCCCGATGCGGGTGACACAACATGGTGTAGAGCTGCAGGAACTATGACTGCAACAGGTGTTTCCTCCTCCGCAGCAGATATGTCTACTACGAACTGGGCTATTGACAGTGCCTTACCAGGAACGCTTACGGCTTCATGTTCACAAGGTTCTGGTACTGGTTCTGTTGATATTATTACAATAACAGGTGTAGGAGCTTTAACTGCAAATGAAACATATGGTGTACGAATACAGACAAGCACTGGTAGACTCGGCACAAACGGCACACCAGGGCAGCATGAGTTAACAGTCACTGTTTCCAACGGAGCTGTAATTGATTCTAAAACTTTTAAAATACAATTAGTAGCCAATGATCAGGTCGTAGTAAGTGCCACAGTATCAGATGCTCCAAGTGTTACATGTTCAATAAGCAGCAACTCTGTAAACTTAGGAACTCTGTACCCAGGAGGTGCGTACGCTGTTGGTTCCCACACAATAACAACGAATACCTCAGTTGCTGGTTATTACTGGGCAGCATATGGTAAGGGAGATAGCTCAACAGATGCTGGATTATATAAATCAACTTCTACAACATATCTAATACCTTCCGGAACCTTGGGTTCTACTGTTGATCTAACTGTCCCTGGGAGTGAAGGCTTCGGCATGACAGTCTCAGATCCTGATGGGGCTAACGGGGCAGTCGTTCCCTCAAACTTCTCAGATGGAACCCCTGGAACATTTGGAACTCTTAACAGATTATACTCTGGTGCGAAGTTAATTCTCTATCAAAACGGAGCACAATCTAGCGCAGAAGCCGCAACAGTAACTTATGGAGCCAGGGCAGGAGCATCTGCACTTGCAGGTTCATACCAGGAAACAGTCACCTTTATATGTGGTGGTTACTACTAGTACTTTGATAATGATATTAAAAATACTTAAGGAATATAACAGAATATTTTTACTGCCCATGATTTTACTCTGTTTAGGTACAACACCAATATTAGCACAGAGTGCTTTGTCTATCGGCGTCTCCCCTACTTCCAAGGTAATAAAGGTAAACCCTGGAGAAGTATATTCTGACGAAATAGTATTTTGGAATCTATCTGATACAGCAGATACATACTATATTTACATAAGGGGATTTAGGCAGATTGAGAATCAACCAGGAACAGCCATTATCCTAACCGATGAAGAAGAAGCACAGGCTTTGTATTCTGCTTCCAAATGGATAACTGTGGATAAAGAATCAATGTATCTCGAGCCAAACAAAAATACGAAACTAAGATATACAATAAATGTACCAAGGGATGTTACAAATGGAGAATACAATGTTCAAATATTTCTCATTTCTGAATCAGAAGGCGGTGCACAAGGAACTATGACCTTTGCAAATCTTGCATCAGGAACACCTCTCTTACTTCAAGTTGGAGATGAATTTGTAGAAAATGCAGAACTACTTCGCTTTATGACAGACAAAAAGACATATGAAAAAGTAAATATAGACTTCCTTACACAAATTAAGAACCTTGGGGATACACATATTACACCTGCGGGAGAAATAGTAATTGAAAATATCTTTAGACAAGAAGTTGCAAGAATACCATTTAACAGGAACAGGCAAAGTCTACTAAGAGATAACCTAGGTAACTATATCGATAACTGGAGCCAATCGGGATATCTTTCACCTGCGAGGATGCTTACAATTGGTCCTATGAAAGCCAAAATATTAGTAACATACAGAAGTATACAACCAGGTTTTGCTACTCTCTCTGCAGAAACTACATTCTGGATTATCCCATGGAAACTAATCATCGCTATCTGTGTAGTTCTTCTTACTGGTATAATAATATTGAGAAGTAAGAAGAAAATTCAAAGAAAATAATGAAACTGATTAAAATATTCTTTACATTAATATTTCTGTATACCCTTTTGGGTATACCTTCTTCTTTTGCAAATAGCCTTTATCCAGCAATAAATGAAGTTAAACTACCTCAGGGACAAAGAACAATTACCACCGTTACATATGAGAACAAGGAGGCAAGGGATATAGAGATATTACTTTCTACATATGAATACAATCCGAGAACTGATGAAATTATCAAAGATAGTAGAAATATATTTCTTAAAGTAGATACAGACACATTTG
>CAYMBI010000021.1:0-4298 GCA_964388655.1 uncultured Candidatus Saccharibacteria bacterium
AACTATCCAGACTTCCTTAAGAGATTCCCAAATAGAAGGGGCGGGGTTCTAGTAACTATTGTTGAGTTGAAAATTACGGAATAAAGCTTTCAATTGAACCAATTTATTGATAAAATTGCATGTTTTATGTACCCGTAGCTCAATAGGATAGAGCAATTGCCTTCTAAGCAGTAGGTTGTCGGTTCGATTCCGGCCGGGTACGCCAGTTTATGATTGGGAGAGATGCCTGAGTGGTCGAAAGGACACGCTTGGAGAGCGTGCGTACAGCAATGTACCATGGGTTCGAATCCCATTCTCTCCGCCAAAGCTTACATTTTCTTTCATTAAATGATATCTTTATATCAATGTTAGACGTACTGGGAATAATATATTTTACCCTTTCAAACCTTTATTTACTTGGGACTTTTCCCATTCACATTTTTGAATTTCTAGATTTAAGAACGGGATATGCTGTTAGTGACTATGCTTTAATATTTGGAACAGGAACATATTTTAATATATCAGCAATTGTAACAGGCTTACTATGTGGCTTAGATGCTATTACGAATCCTAAATATAAAAGAGTTAAAAAAATATATTACAATCTTCATGCTATATCTGCATTCTCTCTGATAGGTATAGGAATATATCCCTTAACAGGGAATGATATTGACTTTAATAGAGTGCTACACTGGATATTTGCAATAATATTCATAGTAGTATACCCTTTTACCAGATTATTAATTCTACGTAAATTCAGTAAAAAATATTTTAAGAGGTTACTTACTTCATTCTTAATACTTAATCTTTCCGCCCTCATCGTCTCTATATATACCTCCCTCTCATATGTGGCCTATCCTGAGTATCTGATGTGGCTTGCGCTCCTTTCCACTATCGTTTTAAGTCAGCTAGTAATATCAAAAAGGAAAAGAAAAGTATACCACCCTGAGGTAGAGTAAAAAGATAGTGATCAAATATTCCAATTATAAATAATGAAAACAAAATTAATATTTTGTAGAGATTAATTTTAATACCTTTTAAGAAGTATCTGTAAAGAAGAAAAAGGTAGTATGTACCAATTAATATTCCAAACTCTATAAAATTAAGTAACCATATATTGTGAACTGGTTGAATTAGTAATTTTCCTCCACTGGTAAAAGGAATATCTTTTTCGTAATAAAGTAGAGATCTGCCTAAACCTGTTCCTAAAAAGAAATTTTCTTTTAAAATCTCTATATTTAATTTGAAAAGTTTAACCCTATCACTCCAACTACTATCATCTCCACTAAATATGTTTGCAAATCTATAAAAGAGTAGGGAGGATACTGAAAATATATATTTTCTCTCTGATAGTAATTTAACAACAAAGATAGTTGCAGAAATAAAGAGAAGAAGAATAGTTAAACGAGAGAATGTGAATAGAGAGAAAAAGAGGATTAGCAGTAACATAAGAAGGTAACTTCTTTCTTTTGTTCTAAAATATACCTCCATACAAATGAAAAAGAGAAGTAAAAACCAACCAGCTAAAATATTTGGATGAGGAAAGGTTCCATACGCCCTCAGAAATGCTTCGCCTTGAATATCAATATAGCTAGAACCATACATTCCACTTACAATTTTTGACTCTCCAAGAAGGTATAATCCAACAGATGTACCCCTTAAGAATTGATAAAGACCAATACCCCCTTGGATTAAAACAGGTGGTATTAAAGAGTATTTTAAATATCTGTTTTGTAACAGATATTTAAATTTAAATTCTTGTTTGATTGATAGAAGTAAAATGATAGAGGTAAATAAATAAACAGATATTCTAATAGAAAGAAGTGCCGTTAGAAAATTTTGAACAAAAAGGTTTTGAATTAATAAAAGAATAAAGAATATTAATATATATTTTTCTAAAAGTACTTTCTTAAATACCTTTTTCCTGTAAACGAATAGCTGTATAAGAAGAAGTAATACAAATACATCGAGTATGGAGAGTGTAGGAACTAGGTAGTTAACCCAAAATCCCGCAATATATTGCTGATAGGGTATTATACTCTCTGGTATTTGAATGGTTATGTTAAAGGGTAATAGCATAAATAGCATCAGTAGGGTAGGCAAATACCCTCTTCTTCTTAAGGAAAAAATAAACCAAAAGGTAAAAAGTATTATTAAAAACAATCCTTTTGTGAAGTTCTCAAAGCAAAGAAATATAGATACGGAAGCAAGAAGGATGTAGAGAATATATAGGTAATACTTTTTAAAAAATGTATTCATTAATAAATTTTAACAAAGAATACACTATTCCTCACTCTCTTCTTCTGCTTCTTCAGATTCTGAAACTATATCCATTTCAGCTTCAGATATAGGGATAATTCTAATATGCCTATCTCTATCCTCTCCTATACTTTCCGTCTTAATATCATCAAATACCTGTAATGCCATATGTACAACTCTCCTATCTGATGCTTTCATAGGGGGCAGGTCTACTGGTTCTCCTAGAATCCTTGCATCATCAGCTTTCTGCATAGCGAATTTCTCGAGCTTTTCATCTCTCTCTTTCCTATACCCACAAACATCCATTATTATTCTGTAATCATCTTCTTCTCCCAATTTCTTTCTAGTAAGGAGACTAAGGATATATTGTAAAGAATCTAGGTGTTTTCCATGACCACCTATAAGGTAGCCAAGATTTTCTCCATCAAAAAGAATCTTCATATATGAAGTTTCTCCAACTTTCTCAACCTCTATCTCATACTGAGCATCTATTCCCATTAATTCGAGAAGATTATCCAGTTCTTTTTTTACAATATCTTTCATATTAAATATTTGCTTTAATTTATTTTCTTTTTAGTGAATATAACGTCCCAAAGATTTTGTACTCCTTTTTTAGTTTTGTCAAAATCTAAGGTAAAGTACTGTACAACCAACATAATGGATTGAATCATCCAGTACCAACCTAGAGCTGCTGGCATACTAATAGTAAAAAATACTGTCATAAGGGGGAACATAAACATCATAGATTTTTGCATTTGAGCTTGCATATCTTCTGGAGTTGTTGCACCTTTTTTCTTTTCTTGTTTTGGTGGTGTAGTAGGTGCATTCATTTTTTGAGTAAATGCTGTTGTAGCATATTGAACAATACCTACTAAAACAGCTAATACAACATATGGTAGGCTCTCTACTGCAAATCTTCCAAATTCCGAAGACATACTATTGTACGATTTAGTTAAATCCCAGAAAAGGAACTGCGGGTTAATTACATACCCATTGTTAATACCTATTAATTCTCTTACCCAAGTATAGAGGCCCTCTAAGTTGCTATCTGTTACAGCTCTAATTACTCCGATTAGAACAGAAAGTATAATTAGTTGGGGAATAAAAGTGCCAATACAACCAAGAGGGTTGTACCCAACTCTTTTGTAGAGTTTCATTTGTTCTTGTGAAAGCTTCTCTTTGTTGTTTGCATATTTTTTCTGTAGCTTATCCAATTCTGGCTTTAGGTTGGCCATCTTCTTGGTCATCTCTGTCTGCTTCTTTACTAAGGGTGTAAGAAGTATTCTTACAATAATAGCTATTGCTAATATCGCTAAACCAAGATTGTCACCCAAGTAATGATACAAAAGTATAACGATATTCAGTACAGGGTTAAAAAGAACAGTATTCCAAATAGTTGCTAACATACGAATAAAGAATAATAATAAAAATCTGATGCATTATACATCAAACTAAATTATTTTTCAGGTACAGGATCATATTGCCCTGGCTTGGTCCAAGGGTTACACCTCAAGAATCTTTTTAGAGCCAAATAATTACCCTTAATAACACCAAACCTTTTAACCGATTCATACCCATACTCAGAACAGGTGGGAGAAAACTTACATGCCCTTAAATTTGGGTACACCTTTCCTAAATATCCATGATCAAGTGATAGAGTTTTCTGGTAAAAGCGTATAAGCAAAAGTTCAAACCTTTTGGGTAAATCCAAAAGCATCTTCAAGTTGTTTAAGATATTCTCTCTTAAGTTCTTCATAATTATCACTATACTTAAATGCAATATACTGAAAAGCTAATTTTCTATCTCCTACCTTTGTTAGAACTTCTGTAGTAATCTGTCTTAACAATCTAGTCATTTTATGTCTTTGAACAGCATTTCCTATTTTTTTACTAACTACAAATGCAAATTGAGGATTGTCAATGTTTAATTCTTTTACAACAAGCATTCCATATTCGCCACGGAATTTCTTACCTTCTTTGTAAATCTTTTGGAGTTTCTTTGGTTCTAACCTATATTTCTTTGGAAGCATATATTTAAGTATACACTACCTAATTCTTGA
>CAYMBI010000021.1:4400-9076 GCA_964388655.1 uncultured Candidatus Saccharibacteria bacterium
TTTCTTAAAGTTCTATATTCATCACTTACAGAAAGATTTTTTCTACCTTTTTTAATTCTTCTTTTAAGTACAGCTTTTCCTGCAGAAGTTTTGTTTCTTGACCTAAAACCAAACTTCTTAATCCTCTTTAGATTTTTGGGTTGATATGTTCTTTTCATAAACGAGCCTATTATATATTAACATCTATACATATGGCAAATATTTGTATCATTAGAAGATAATAGGAATGGTTCTAAGAAACTTAGATAAAAAGTGTAATACTAAAAAGTCCTTTTTTAATAAGGTTAAAATGTATATATTTGTTCCTTTATCCACATTTTTTTGAAAATCAATATAATGGAATATCAGTCCCAATCGACCATAGCACTGCCCCCTAACTGCCTTTATACATTGTATTTATACTTTGTTAAGTATGGATAAAATAGACTTTGAAAAATATATGGATAGTGTTAAAAAACCAAATATAGAAGAGGGGAGAGTAGAGTCTTTCGAAAGTATGGACAACGATGAGATATGGAAGATTGTTTCTGAGAATTTAAGAATGGTTCTAGATAAAGTAGAGTACAAATCTTTATTTGCAGATACATACTTAGAGAGGATAGATAACGGAGTTGCAACTTTCTCTTGTACTAGTGAATTTAAAAGAGGCTTAATACAGAACGATTACAAGAATCTGTTACAAAGGTGTCTGCTTAAAGCTACTGGTCAGAATTTACAAATAGATTTTTTTATTAAATCTTCAATAGAAGAAAGAAGAAAGGAAAATAGATATCAGTTTTTGAATACAGATAATCAGAATATAGATCTTTTCTCCGCTTCAGAGAATGAAAAGAAAAAATATCAGGATGCTCTAACATATTCGAAACTAAATCCCAGATATACATTTGAGACTTTTGTTGTAGGTTCTCATAATAGACTGGCAGAGGCAGTAGCACATGCTGTAGTAAAAGATTTAGGTAGAGCATATAATCCTGTCTTTTTCTATGGAAATACAGGTGTAGGAAAGACACACCTAATGCAAGCAATTGGGAATCAATTGTTAAAAGAATCTCCAGATAAAAAGGTTGTATATGTTTCAATAGAGCAGTTTCTTAATGAAATGATTGAATCAATTAGAACTAAAAGAAATGAAGATTTTAGGTCAAAGTATAGAGAGGTAGACCTTTTGATGATTGATGATGTTCAGTTTGTAGAAACTCTTCCTAAAACACAAGAAGAGTTATTCCATACATTTAACACTTTATACCATGCAAACAAACAGATAGTATTGGCCTCTGATAGACCACCCAAGGAGATACGTAATATTACTGATAGGTTAAGGTCTAGGTTTGAAGGTGGTATGGTAGCAGATATACAAATGCCAGATTATGAAACGAGAATAGCAATATTGAAACAGGGTGTTCTTGAAAAGAGAGCTAAAGTTCCTGATGAATTTATAGATTTAATAGCAAAGAATATAGATAGTAGTGTAAGAGAATTAGAAGGAGCCCTGAACAAGGTTATAACTTTAATGCTCCTTGGGGAAAAGATAACTGCTGAAGATGTCTTAAAAATCTTAGATGTAGATATCGAAAGCAAAAGAATAAAAATAACTCCTCAAAAAATAATAAAATCAGTATCCAATGTTTTTGATGTCCCTATAGCAGATATAAAAGGAGGAAGGAGGACATCATATATGGCACTTGCGAGACAGGTTGCAATGTACCTACTGAGAAAAGAGTTGGATCTACCACTAGAGCGAGTTGCAAAAGAAGTTAATAGAAAAGATCATACAACTGTTATTCATGCATACAAACAAATATCTAAAAGAATAGAAGAAGATAGTCGTTTTGCGGAAAAAATAGATCTTTGTATGAGAGAAATTACTCAACAATAGTGTATACATAGTGGATAGGTGTGGATATATTATGAATAAAAAGGGAGTATTCCACAAAAAAGATTTGTTTTGGCTACTACTTTTTAATTAAAAAGCCTTTTATTAAAAGTTTTTAATATTCACAATAAATAGCCTGTTATCCTTAGGAATACACAATTGGAATCCACAAAGAGAGTATAGAAGAAATTATTTATTTAAATAATATTTAATAAAAATAAAGTAAAAAGTTTTCGACAGATAAAGTAAGCATCATTATTCATTGTCATAAAAAGAAATTAATAGAAAAAGAAGAAGTTTATGAACATATACACACTCTCTACTACTATTACAGCTTAATATATTAATTAAATAAAATAGTAGAAAACTGTAATAAGATTAAGTAGAATATACTAGTTACTACTGCCTATATATAATATTTGTTCTTAAAGATAAAAATGCAATTTACATGTAATCAAGATACATTTGCAAAGTATCTAAATATCGTTAGTAGGGTAGTAAGCAATAAACCTGGTTTACCAATTCTTAATAATGTGCAATTCGAAAGTAGTAAAGGTAAATTAATTATTACAGCAACAGATTTAGAGATAGGTTTAAACACTTGGATAGGAGCTGATGTCAAATCTGAGGGTAAAATAACTGTACCTGCAAAGCAATTAACGGAATTTGTTAATAGTGTTCCAAGTGAGGTTATTAATGTAACTTTGGATAATCAAAGTTTTAATATCTCAAGTACTGGAAATTTTGTAAGTTTAAATACTATGCCTGCAGATGATTTTCCTTCTGTAGCAACAGTTACTGATGATAAACCTTTATTAAAATTATCTAAAGATCTATTAGTAAAAGCAGTTAATAGAGTTGCATTTGCAGCTGCTAGTGATGATATTAAACCTGTTTTAACAGGTATATTGTTAGAAATACAGGGAGATAGCATTTCTTTTGTTGGAACTGATGGGTTGAGACTTTCAAGGCAAATTGTTAGATTAGATGTTAATTCTGAGAAAGATGTAAACGTATTAGTACCAGTTAAAGCTCTTATGGAATTGGCACATATAGTATCTGAGATAGGGGAAGACAATATGATCGAGGTATATCTAATTGAAGACAGGAATCAAATACTATTCAAATATGGAGATATAGATTTAGTATCAAGATTAATAGATGGACAGTTTCCTGAGTATAGACAGATCATTCCAACTGGTTATAAAACACTGGCAAAGATAAGTAAGAGCGATTTTCTTAATTCTTTAAAAATTACGAACATTATTGCAAAGAGTGTATTAGGAAACAAGCTAATACTTGATATCGATTCTAAAGCAGATACTATTACTCTTTCTGCTACACAAACAGATTTAGGTAGTAACAAGAGTACGTTTCAAGGAAGTATAGAGGGAGATTCTCTTAAGATCGCTTTTAGTTCTAGACTACTTGCAGACGTATTAAACCATCTAGATAGTGAAGATATTATATTTGAATGTAGTGAAACAGTTAAACCTGGAGTTTTTAAGATAGCTGATGATCCTGATTTTGTACATCTTGTAATGCCGATGATGCTTTAGGATTTTTTCTATCCTTAATCCTGTAACCTTGTCCATGCACAGTTTCTATTATTCCTTTATTGGATATTTTATCCCTTATTCTTTTTATATGCACATCTACAGTATTCGATCCTGTATAGCTTCTGTAATCCCATACATGGTCTAGTAGTTCGCATCTACTTACCGTCCTGTTTTTGTTCCGAACAAGATACTCAAAAAGTTCATACTCTTTCTTTCTTAAATCGATATCTTTTTCTTTCTCACAAACTGTCTTACTCCTAGTGTCCAAAACAACATCTCCTATGTATATTTGATTATCTATATAACTCTTTGGTCTCCTAAGAAGGGATTGAATTCTAGCTATTAGTTCCTGCATAGGAAATGGGTATGACAAGACGTCATCACCACCATTATTTAAGAAATTTACCTTATCCTTCCAACTTCCTGTACTACATATGCCAAGTATTTTGCATTCTACATCCTTAAAACTTTTTACTTTTTTAAGTATATCTATTGTATTTAAAGTTCCTACTATATTTGTATCTAAAATTAATATTTCAAAGATATTTCTTCTTACAATATTCTCTACATTAAAAGTTCCATTGTCTTCCGTAATATTATATCCATACGCGATTAAACTCTTTTTTAGAATATAGGAAATAGTCTTGGATTTCTCTATAATTAATATATTCATATTAATACCTTTTAAAATTAATTTCTTAGATTATTACTTTTGAAAGTGGATGAAAAAACTTATAGGGAGAGAAATATTAAATTCTTTTTATCACTAGTTTTTCTTTTTGTTTTCTCTGTTGTTATTTTGTTGTATTTACTCTCGCTTGGAACATTTCTACCTTTTAATGCAGAAGGAGATTATGATTTGTTAAACATTTTTGTATTTACAATTGGATTGTTTACCCTAATGTCATCATTCTTGTCTCTAATAGCATATATATTTTCAATACTAATACTTAAAAAAGAAAATACAGATATTTTGAAGGCGAATTGTGTTAAATTCTCAATACTACTTACTATTGGAGTCTTTCTTGTAATTATTCTCAATTTTTTTCATATTCTAGATATTTTTTGGGGTATAGGTATATTGTTAGTACTTGTTATAGCTTCATTTGTTATCTAAACAATAAATACATATAATATGTATATGAAGAAAAAGAATAGACTCGAAACAGAAATCTCAGATATTTTAAAGATAATCTCTGGAGAAATGTCTCTTAGAGAAAGGGAAGAGGAGATTAGAAAGCTTA
>CAYMBI010000022.1:0-8437 GCA_964388655.1 uncultured Candidatus Saccharibacteria bacterium
TTCGTCTTCCCCTACTGTAATCTTGTACACCGCAAGCTTTTCTGCATTAGGATGATCCTCTTTACCTGTTATCTGGGCAATGAAAATACCTTTATACATCTCTGAAAGATTATTCACATCCTCAACTTCCCCTATCTTGCTTGATAGTATATTAAGTAATTCATCTAATTCTATCTTTATTCCAGTGTAATCTTCTGCTACTTTAATTGGTAATTTCATATTAAAATTGTTTCAAGAAATTAAGATCTCCATCTCTGAGTTTTCGGATATCGTTTATTCCTCTTTTGATTAGAGTTAATCTGTCTAAGCCAACACCCCATGCAAATCCAGAATACTCTTTAGGGTCAATTCCACCCGCAACTAAAACATTGGGGTGTATCATCCCACAACCCATTAATTCTATCCATCCTGTGTATCCACATGTACTACAGCCTCTTTTCTCACAGAATGGACAACTTATTACAAATTCTGTGTCTGGTTCAGTGAATGGGAAATATGAGGGTTGTACCTTTATCTCTAAATCAGTTTCAAGATATTTTTCAAGGTATTCTTTAATAGTACCTTGCATATGTGCTAAAGAAATCCCTTTGTCCACATATATTCCCTCTATTTGATAGAAGGTGTGTTCATGACTTGCGTCAGTAGCTTCGTTTCTGAAGCATCTTCCTGGTAATACTACCCTTATTGGTGGGGGCCCATATCTTCTTAATGCTCTGTTTTGCATAGTGGAAGTGTGTGCAGGTAAAACAAAGCCCTCTTCTGTCCAAAAAGTATCGTACATGTCTCTTGCAGGGTGTCCTTTGGGGAAATTCAAGCTTTCAAACATATGAAAGTCATCGTCTAACTGCTTACTTTCCATTACATCAAAACCCATTCTCTGGAATATATCTAAGATGTCTTCTAATTCCTGCATTAACGGATGAGAAGAACCTTCTAAATCTAGTATCTTGGGTCTTTTCTCTTTATTAGTGTTAATATCGAATGGTGCAGAGGGATCTATTTCATTATATGCCTGTTCTTCGTTTATGGACTTCCTCTTTTTTATATTCTCTTCTATTAATTTCTTAAGCTCATTTACTCTAAAACCATATTCTTTTCTCTCTTCAATTGGGATCTCCCTTATTCCTTCAAAAAGTTTTGTTATTATTCCATCTTTTGAAAGATATTTATTTTTTAATTCCTGTGGAGAAAGAGAGTGTATATCATTATCAATTTGTTTAAGAATTTCAGAGAGATTCATATATTAATCTTATGATTTTATGAAGAAAGTATACAATATTTTAAATAAAAAAAGGACTCTTTGCAGAGTCCTTTCCAAAATCTTTAAAAAGACTCTACAGAGATTTCACTATAAAGGAAAATACCTGTGGGTCATTTACTGCTATATCTGCTAATATTTTTCTATTTAATTCAATATTCTTTTTCTTCAATCCTCCTATTAAGTCTTTGTATTGAATTCCATTACTCTTGCATGCAGCATTTATCTTTAGAATCCATAAATTTCTCATTTGTCCTTGTCTCCTTCTTCTATGACCATATGAGTATTGACCTGCATGCATATATGCCTCATGTGCAACCTTGTAGAGACTGTTTTTAGTCATTCTATAGCCCTTTGTTAATGAAAGGATTTTGTTATGTCTTCTTTTTCTTACTGTACCACCTTTGACTCTCATTTCTTTACTACTTTAAGTTAACAACTACTCTTTTAAGATTCTTTTGGGTTGTAGCATATACTAATCGCTTGTCACTTTGTCTCCTTTTTGAACGTGAGGATCTCTTGGTCTTTAAGTGACCTTGATGACTTTGTTTATACATCATTTTAGCTTTCCTATTTCCCTTCGGATTCGATAGCTTTATTCTCTTCACGGCTGTTTTGTTTGTTTTTTGACGTGCCATTTTTCTTAAATGTTATTGTAATTCTATTTCCTTCACTCTTTGGTTCGGGCTCTATAGTACTATATTCAGTAAAATTCGTCAATATATCATTGAAAACGGCTAATGCTTGCTCTCTTGTTTGACGACCTTTTCTCTGTACTGTTATTCTAACAGGGTGATCTTTTTGTAAAAATTCATGTGCTCTACGTATTCTTGTATTTTTGTCTCCTTCATCAATTACTGTACTAAACCTAAACTCTTTTAAATCTTTGGCCTTACCTGCCTTATTTTTTCTCAATTTTTTGTTCTGTTCGTATACATATTTTGCATAATCCATTATTCTACAAACTGGGGGTTGAGATGTGGCTCCTACCTCTACTAAATCTAAGTCTCGCCCTCTTGCTAATCTTACAGCTTCAAAAGTTGGCATCTTACCAAGATTCTGCCCCTTTTCATCTATGACTAATACTTCTGGAACCCTAATAAATTCGTTTATTCTAGTTTCTAATTCTTTCTTAGGTTTGTTACTGCTAAAATCCATTTAATTTATTTATATTTATTAATTTATTTATCTACCTTTATTTCGAATTTCTTCCTCTAGGTAGTCTATGAATTCTTGCTTTTTCATCAATCCTATTTGTTTGTTGGTTCTTGATCTTACAGAGACAGTCTCAGTTTCTATCTCTTTATCTCCAATTATCGCTAAATATGGAACCTTAAGCTTTTCTGCATCTCTAATCTTTGCTTGCATACTCTTATTCCTGTCATCAATTTCTGCTCTTATATCCGCATTTTTAAGTGCTAAGAGAATTTCATTTGCATAACTTAAGTGTTTTTCCGAAATCGGAATTACAGTTACTTGGTCAGGTGCTAACCAGAGGGGAAAATCTCCACCATGATGCTCTATCAAAAATGCAAAGAATCTTTCGAATGAACCAATCAATGCTCTGTGTATTACAAAAGGTTGTTTTTCTACCCCATCAGAATCGACATATGTAATCTCAAACTTCTCTGGAAGATTAAAGTCAAGCTGAATTGTAGATACAGAGTCTTCTTTGCCGAACACATTTACTGCCTGTATATCTATCTTGGGTCCATAGAAGGCTGCATCTCCTGGCATTTCTTCAAACTCTAAACCTCTGTCTATTAACACTTTCCTAAGGGTATCTTCTGCTATCTTCCACTTTTCTGGGTCTCCAGCATACTTATTCGGATTTTTTTCAGTATCTGAGAGAGAAAGCCTAAATTTGTAATTGTCAAACCCTATATCTTTGTAGAAGGTATCTAGTAAGTCCAAAGTTTCATTTATTACACTCTCGAGTTGTTCATGGGTGCAAAAGAGATGTGCATCATTTTGGGTGAAACCTCTTACTCTTTGTAAGCCATGTAATTCTCCTGATTTCTCAAATCTGTAAACAGTACCGAACTCTCCAAGTTTGTAAGGTAAGTCTCTGTAACTTTTAGGTTCAAGTTTGTATACCATCATGCCTGCAGGGCAATTCATAGGCTTCAGGTAGTAGTTTTCATCTTCTACCTTTATCGGAGCGTACATGGAATCTTTGTAAAAACCTAAGTGCCCAGATGTTTCAAAAAGATGCCCCCTATGAATATGAGGAGTTAATATATGTTGATATCCATGTTTTCTTTCAAGATCTAACATATACTCCTCTAAAATTCTTCTCATCATATATCCTCTTGGTAACCAGACGGGGAGTCCTTGGCCTATCTCAGGAATTATTGCAAAAAGTTTTAACTGCTTACCTAATTTCCTGTGATTTCTTCTCTCTGCTTCTTCAAGAGATTCTAAATATTCCTTTAGTTCTTCTTTTGTTTCAAATGCTGTTCCATATATTCTTGTTAGCATTTTTTTAGTTTCGTCACCTCTCCAATATGCACCTGCAGTCTTTAGTAGTTTAATTGGACCTATATCGCCTGTGTCTTCAACATGAGGACCTCTGCACATATCAACAAATTCACTATCCCCAGTTACAAAGAAACTTACCTGTTCATCTGGAATTTCTTCAAGGAGTTCTAATTTATACTCCTGACCAATTTCTTTTAGGTATTTAATAGCGTCTTTTCGCTTCATGAAGGTTTGAGTTATAGGTAGTTTCTTCTTTATTATTTTCTTCATCTCTTCCTCTATCTCCTTGAGATTCTCTTCTTCTAATGGCTCTGCAAATTCAAAATCATAGTAGTAACCATTTTCTATTGCAGGTCCAATACCCAATTTTGCATCAGGGTAAAGTTTGAGAACAGCTTGTGCTAGTACGTGGGAGGCTGAATGTCTCATTTTTTCTAAATTACTTACTTCTTCTTGTTTCATAGCTATATATACACTGAATTAAAAATATTTTGGGAAAATTTCATTGAAAAGAAAAACATCATTAGAAGGATGTTGTATAAACAACTTTAACGAGACCTGTTTTTTTAATGCCAAATTTCTTGTACATCTGTAGTATTTTATGCTTTTTCTATTAATTATGCAATTGAAACTATTTAACAATGAAAAAAGATATTGAATTTAATCCAAATTCATATGTTTCTACTCTTTTTATGTATTCCAAAGAAAGTGTATCTATTGGATATCTTCTTGGGTGTTTAATAATTAGGACTCCTTTAAATTTCTTACTTTCTGTTTTTTTTACTCCGGGTAAAAGATAGGAGGCATGGTTTATCACTTCCTGCATTTTAAATACTCTTTTTGTATTGTAAAGCTTGTATGGAGGGTCCATGAATATGATGTCGAAGGTTATATCCTCTTTTATTTTTTTAAAGAGATATTCCTCTACCTTTGATTTAACAACGGTTGATATCGGTAAAAATCCTGTATGAGCTACATTAGCATTTATAACTTGGAAAGCCTGTTTTGAAGCATCCACAAAAGTTGCTTCTTTTGCACCTCTTGAAAGAGCCTCTAAACCAAAAGATCCTGCACCAGCGTAAAGGTCTAGTACTGTTTTTTTGTTTACATCTTCTCTCAGTAAATCAAAGATCCTTACTTTCATTCTATCTGTAAGAGGCCTAGTAGTTCTTGGTATATTAATATGGAAATTTTTAGCTTTACCTCCAGTTATTCTTACCTGTGCGGAGATTGTTGGTTCTTTACTTTGAAGTCTTTCCCTAAGGAAAGATTCTTCTCTTTGTTCATACTCTTCCCATGTCTCAACCTTGTGCTTGGTTTTCTCTTTTCTTAATTTTTTAGCTGAATCGAATTTTAAACTCATTGTAGCGAGTATTTTACTAGTTTATTCGCAATCCATCCAGACCTATACCATTCATTCGTGTATATTTGAATAAATCGACAAAGGTGGCAGTTGCAGACCAAGGACTTACATTGTCATCTACATCCCAGAAGCGTATCCTCCAATAGTATGTAGTGCCATTGCCAAGGAGTTGTGTTCCTCCGTAGGTAACGGTAAATTCTGCTCCGTGTGCTAAGGGGTCAATGCTTACTTTTCCGGTATTCCATTTAACCGTACCTGTAAAGGATGCATTACTGTTTACATTAATTTCAACAGATATTGCATTATCTTCGTTAACATCTATATGAGTAGCATAGAAGGTTGGTCTCGCACTGTCTATTACCGAAGGGTTTGTTCTACCATCAACTTTTAAATTGGTGGGAGCAGAGGGGCTTGAAGACATTCTAAAACTCCCTGCTGATGACCAAGGGCTCTCTGTCCCGTTATTATCCCAGAACTTAATTCTCCAGTAGTATAGGGTTCCGTCCAAATCTAGACTTGAGCCTGCATATGAGATATCTGAAGACCTTGCTCCATTGGCTATTGCTGATATTGAGGTTTGAGCTGAATCCCATGCTATATGTGAAGAGAATGCAGGGTTGGGGCTAACCTGTATTTGATAGTGGATACCAGTATCTCCTGTATCAGGGTCATTGAATACAGCACTAAATTCTGGAGTAGTATCGTAAACCTTAATTGGATTTATACTGCTTTCTGTTAAAAGGTCTGTAGGTGCCGTTGGAGCTCTGTTCATAGTGAAAGCTGCTGTTGCAGACCAAGGGCTTTCATTGTTAAGTGGGTTCTGGTCCCAGAATTTAATCCTCCAATAATAGGTCTCTCCATTAAGTGAAAGAGCAGTACCATTGTATGAAATATCAGTAGACCTTTGCCCATTTGTAATTGGAGATATTGCTGTTTTTGTACTATCCCACATTGTTGTTCCATCAAATGCCGATGAAGTATTAACTTGTATTTGGTAGAAGACTCCTGTATCTGATGTATCAGGGTCATTGAATAAAGCACTAAATTCTGGAGTTAAATCTGTAACACGTGAAGGGTTTGTTTGTCCTTCTGTAAGTAGTTCTATAGGTGCTGCCGGAGGAGTATTTAAGGACTCCTCTGATTCAACAGTAACATCTTTTGACAATTTCCTTTTTATAAAGAGAGTGGAAGTTGAAGGAGGGGCATTTGAATGGGTGTCAGTATTTGCTGTGCATGAATGGGCATGTGAGGAATCTGCATAGTATTGTGAATATGCTGCCCTTTGTGTTATCTCAACGGTTCCTGAAGGGCCACCTGAATAGATAGCGACCCCATGGTTATGAGTTGATGAACCTCCAGTTGTGCCATATGTATCGCTACCCATTATATACCTTCCATCCAGATCTACGAACCTTGTCCATCCAAGGGGGGGCAATTCGGTTGCCATTAAAACGTTTTTCTCTGTTACATATGTTGAAGAGTTTGCTTTCCCAAAGATTACAGTCGTGTATTCAGGGATATGTGATGAGTTCGTAACACTTGCATTGCTGATCATATGGGTATGCGTTGGTGATGCGGCCACAAGTTTTGTTGGTTCTGTGAACCTCACAATTACAATTCCGCTTCCCCCAGCGCCTCCGCTACCTCCACTTCTTCCAGCTCCACCACCACCACCACCACGGTTGGCAGTCCCTGCCCCCCCACTACCTGTAGTGCCTGTAGCTCCATTTCCACCTCCGCCATTTCCACCTGTTCCTGCAGAAGAATCCCTCGCCCCACCTCCACCTCCAGCATAGAATATTGCAGATCCAGTAATACTAATAGACCTACCAACCCCACCTGCTCCACCAACACTTGAGGTGCCAGCTCCACCAGTATTGCCAGCACCACCACCACCACCACCACCCATAATTTGTCCAGAAACCCAGTTCCCAGTTCCTCCAGCATATCCTTGTCGAGGTGGGCCAGCATTCCCTGCTCCTCCTGATTGTGTTCCACTATATCCTCTTCCTCCACCACCAGAACCACCACTGCCTGCTGCTGAAGAGGTGAACCCACCAAACCCACCGCCTTCGGCAGTATATCCAAATGCTGAGGAGTTTCCTCCCTTACTACTTTGTGAGCCACCTGATCCAATGACAATTGAATAGCTTCCTGCAGAGAGGGAGATTGTGCCGATATCATCTGATGTGAGTAAACCACCACCACCTCCTCCTCCATGTCCTTCATTCCCAGCTGTACCACCACCACCTCCACCACCACCTCCTCCTACGATTAAGAATTCAATTGAATCGGTAGCTGTAGGTAGGGTTAGAGTTCCGTTGCTGGTAAATGTATGTATTGTATATCCATCCCAAGTAGAAATAGTTCCGCCTGTGCCAATTCCTTGTATGGGGCTACCTCCAATATTGGTTGTTGAGATTGAGGAAGAACTACATGAGACTGCTGGGTGAGAATGGCTTGCTGAGCCAGTTGTAGTTCCATATGTATTACTTCCAAAAGCAAACCTCCCTTCTAGTGAGGAATTTAAGGTCCATCCTGAAGGACAGGTAGTATCGGTGTATAGGTTTAGATGTCCACTCCAACTTAATGACCCTTGTGTGGCAGCATTATTTCCATAGTATACATATATTGTTTTCCCTCCTGAGGGTAGGCTAGGTATTCTAACCCATATTTTTGTATCGGAAGTATTGCAATCGTCTTCTATCCAATACTGAAGAAGTGTTGAATCATTACTATCAACGAATCTAAGATCGTTACAGTTTGAAAGTAGTTTATTTCCTGATATTAAAGTTGCAGTATCAAGATTGATTAATACATCCTCGTCAGTGAGTGTTCCTCCTGAGTTGTTTACTGTTATAGCTCTCCTATACATCCAACTACTGCTATACCAGGCGGAGGTATCTTCTGCTTGTTCCCTGGTAAAGAAGTAAGCTAATATTGGTGTTCCAATTAAAACTATTAGGATTGAACTAATTAATATTGTTTTCTTTGAAACTTTCTGAAGCAGTTTTTTCATCTACAAATATGATATCAAAAAAGGAGACTTAATCTAACTCTCTTGTTATTTCATACAACATTATTGATGCGCAGTTTGCTACATTAAGAGATTCTTTTAATCCTCTCATTGGTATATATACCTTTTTATCTACTCTCTTTAATATCTCATCACCTACTCCCCTTTTTTCATGTCCAAAGAGTAGTGCAACCTTAGATGGATACTCAATCTTTTGAAAATGTTGTGCATCTTCTGTTAATTCTACTGCATATATTGATATTCCCATTTCCTTAATTTCCTCAATAGCCTCTATAGTTTCATCATAGTGTTCGGATGG
>CAYMBI010000023.1:0-8111 GCA_964388655.1 uncultured Candidatus Saccharibacteria bacterium
CTCTTATCTTATGTCCTTTAGTATCAAGCATAACGGCAACTCTTGGTGAGAGCTTTCTTATACTTCTTGATACTCTTTTAAGTTCATCAAAATCTGCAAAGGAAGCATTAATTCTTGCAATGGACATTCCATTGTAAATCATATCTTTGAGAATCTTTTCATCCCAAGAAGATGGACCTATTGTAGCTACTATTTTTGTTTTGGCTAATTCTTTCATATTGGACAGTTATACCTAAATATACATGAATCTTTGTACATGTAACAAGCTAAGTACTATCCTATATTATATTTATAATTAGAAAAAGATCAAAAGTATTGCAAAGGAAACTTTTATACATGTAAAATGCAAGGAATAAGATTGGCAAGAGACTAATGAAAAACTTTTTTAAGCATCTAATTCAATTTATGCTTGTTTCATATCTCATATTTACTCTTTTTAAAGGTATAGTACTTCCAGTTAATTCCTTGTATTTAGTTGCTTCATTGATGATACTTTCAATTGGTATGTTAATGGTTTCCCCTATTCTTAAGTTTCTTACCATTAAGGAGAATTTTATTACAACAATTTTGATGTCTTCATTGATTTGTATTGGTATGTTTTTTCTGTTAGATTTCTTTATGACAGGTTTCTATATAGAGGCATACACTTTCGAAGGTCTTGATTTAGGGAGTTTAATAATTAATAGTTTTGAAATGACACCGGTTATTACAATGGTATTTGCTTCGGTATCTGCTTCATTTCTTAGCTCCCTACTTTTTGTTCTTGAGAAAAGCTCATAATATTGTATAATCGATTCCATGGATGCAACATTACAAAATATATTACTTTATGTTCAGATAGCAGTTTGTGCACTAATTGTAGTCTCTGTACTTTTACAAAACAGGGCTGAAGGTTTGGGAAAGATGTTTGGAGGTGGCGGAGAGGTATTTAGAACTAAAAGGGGATTTGAAAAATTTCTTTACTACTTTACAATGTTTCTAGCGCTTGTATTAATTGCTATCTCATTAGTATTAGTTAAGTATTCTTAGGTTAAGAGTAACAGATGGAAAAGCATAAGGAAGATGCCCAAAAAACAGGCCGAAAAAGACTCTCCATGAAAGAAGCTTTTGAACTTCTTAAGCCTTCTGCGAATGTTATAAAGGTTGGTGTGGTAGACAAAAAGAAAAGAACTCTCAGAGACTATATTTGGGAATATCCTCAAAATCTTGAAACTTTCTTTAAGAGAACTTCTCCATTAAGTTTCATTATGCTCTTCATTTTTTTGGGAATTGGTATGTTTGGTTTTTTAAGAAGTGATACCTTTGCGGAAGTATTTACTACAAAGAGAACGCAAGTCTTTGTAGAAGGGAATATTGGAGCGATATCTACATTCAATCCTCTTTTTGTATCCCAGAATGTTGTTGATAGCGATATTCATGCATTAGTTTTTGAAAAATTCGTTGATCTTGCACCAGATGGGACACCTTTGCCTAATATTGCAAAAGAATGGGTAGTTTCTAGTGATGCAAAAACATATGATTTCTCAATTTCTTTAAATCATAAATGGCAGGATGGGGAAAAATTAACCGTTGATGATGTTATATTCACATTTGAATTAGCTAAGAAGCTTTCAAAAGATCATGGGTATGATACTGTAGGTTCTCCGCTTGTAGATGTAAAGATAGATAAAATATCTGAAGATAAGTTAAGGTTTACTTTGCCAGAAAGTAATGCTACTTTCTTTGAGATAGTATCCGTATACATAGTACCAAAGCATATATTAGAAGATATCTCCACTAGCGATATTCCATTCAATGCTTTTTCAAGGTACCCTTTAGGTTCCGGACCATACAGAGTGTATAGATCTGAACCTAATGTAGTATATTTGAAAGCTTCTGAACATTACTGGGTTACTCCAAAGATAGATACAATTGTGTATCGTCTTTACTCCGATTATAAATCACTAGAAGCAGCATTTAGAAACGGAGTTTTAGATGCTATGGGAGGAATTGATAGTAGTAGTATGAAATTTTCTAGGGAATATCCAGATTATGTTGAATATGAGACAACACTCTTTTCAAGAATTAGAATGATATTTTTCAATACTAGAAAGGAAAAATTAGAAAGGAAAGAAATACGTATCGCTCTTAACCATTTGATTAACAAAGAATTGTTTTTAGAAGAAGCTCAAGTATCTGGTGTAGTGACAAATGGACCAATACCTTCTACTTCATGGGCGTACAACCCTGAACAAATAGTGTATGGGTATGATCCGGCAAAGGCGGCGGAGCTTTTGTCTGTTTTGGGTTATACAAAGAATGAAACAAGTGGATACTTTGAAAGTGAGGATAAAAAGATATTAAGTTTTAACCTTAGTTATTACAATAGCGATTTTAATAATAGGTTAGCAAATATCTTCAAAGAGATGCTTAGAGACGAAGGTGTTGTTATTAATCTAGAACCCTTAACCTATACCCAGCTTACTCAAGAAATTGTAGCAACAAGAGATTTCGAGCTTCTTATGTATGAAGTAGTCACAACGGTTGATCCAGATCAATACAATTTGTGGCATTCAATAAAGAGTAACTATCCAGACTTGAATCTGTCAGGTTATAGCTATGAAAGAGTAGATATATTGTTAGAAGATGGAAGAAGGAGTATTGATCAGAAAGTAAGAAAAGAGAAATATGCACTATTCCAAAAATATCTTACGCAAGATGCCCCAGTAATATTTCTTTACCATCCGAATTACAAATATGTTGTTAGGAAAGATATCAAAATAGGGGAAATACAAAATATAATATTCCCTCATCAAAGATTTGAAGATATTGCGTATTGGACTAAGTAACTTGCCAAGAGGGGGATTTGAACCCCCACCCATTTACTGGACTACGCTCTGAACGTAGCGTGTCTGCCAATTCCACCATCTTGGCTTATGGAGATAGGAGATTTTATCATATTTATGATGGTTTATTCTTCTCTGGATGTTAGAGATACTTTTATATCATTCTTTACTTTTTCAGCAGGTTTTTCTTTACCTGTATTATCATCAGGATCTGCAGATTTAAAATCTTTAAGAAAATCTTCTTTATTTATTACCTTCGGCTGTTTTTTTCTGTTTTTTATCTTTTTGCTAACATCTTTATTTATCCCTATATGTTCTTCAGAATCTTTTTCTTTACCATTTACTTCAAACAGTTCTCTTAATGTTTTCTCTTCGGTACTCTTTTCTCCTTTTATCCTGTTCTCAACCTTCTTTGATATATACTCTTCCTTTTTTGATTTAATAATATTTCTAACAATTAAGGTTAATATGCTACCTAAAAGAAAGGGAACAAGAATTAGCAATAATAAATCTGGATTATCCCCTACTACATCTATAATGTTAACGCCTTTTAAGTCTTTGAAAGAAAAGAAAATTGTAGACTTGTTACTATTGTTTTCAAATATTCCGCTTGCACCTACTTCAAAAACTGTTGCATCGGACAGTTCACTTGCATAACCATATTTCCTTGTGTATGCAGTTAATGTATATATCCCTTCTGCAAATCCTTCCTCTTGGGTAACAGTAAAACTCCACTCTCCACTTGAATTTGTAGTGACTGTTTCTTTGATATTGTATGTATTTGAGGTTAAGAATATGAATATTTCAGAATTAGATAGTCCAGTTCCATTAATTTTTATCTCACTATCTTCTACAATTGGGGGATTTATAATTGGAGGCCTTGGAACAACAATCAATGCATACTCTAAAGTTTGTGTATTTCCATCTTTATCATTGAATCTAAATTTAATCAAATGCTCTCCAATACTTAAGGAAGGAAATGTATATGGACTAGTTATTTCCACAAATTCTTTTCCATCTATTTCAATTTGAACACCACTCTTACTTGGAGAAGGATCTTGGAAAGTAATTACATAACTTGGGTTATCAGTATATTTTGGTAAGCTAAAACCTAATTGTTCCTCTAATCCCTTAATTCTTTGTTGTTCGATTTGTTCTAGTTCTGAAAGTTCGGTTTGTGCATAAAGTTGGGAAAGAGAGATATCTCCTATTGCAAATATTGTTATTGGAAAGAGAAGTAGTATTAGTAATGTTAAAAAGATTTTTTTCATATTAAGGCAGTTACAGTTATTTAAGCTAGGATAATTGTATATGTATTTTAAAAAAGTTTCTAGTCAACGGTTTTGTCTGTAAACAAAATACCATCTAAATGGTCATATTCATGGAGTATTTCTCTTGCTTCCCAATTACTAAACCTCTCCTTTCTTTTTTTACCTTCTCTATCAAGATATGTAACTTTAATTTTTTTGTATCTTGGTACATTTCCAGTTCTATTTGGAATGCTTAAGCATGCTTCAGTACCTATTACTAAATCTTCTTTAATAACTTTAATTTCCGGATTAATCATTATTTCAAACTCTTCGTTCTGTTTAAGGTAGCAAAATGTTCTAATTTCCTTTCCTACTTGCACTGCTGCTAGTCCAGCAACCCTATATCCTTCCTCTGTTTCTGTATTTTTTGCAGTATATATCAGATTATCTAAAAATTGCTGAAAAGAAGGATCTTTTATATCTTCCGGTTTTACATTTTTCGAAACTTTTCTAAGTATGCTTAGATCTTTTTTGTTATCTATTTGTAATATTCGTAATTTTTTAGCCATAATCAATGATTATATCACAATATATTGAATTCTAATCAGGATTTGTATAAAGTAAAGAGCTATGTTTATTGAAGTAAAGAATCTAAAAAGAGTATACAAGATGGGTAAAGAAATCAGTGTTGGTGCTTTGCAGGGGGTTAACTTTACTCTTGATAAAGGTGACTTTGTCTCAGTTGTTGGTTCCTCTGGTTCTGGTAAATCTACACTGTTGAATATTTTGGGAGGTTTGGATTGGGAATATTCGGGAGAAATAACAATTGATGGGAAAAATATAAGGGAATATGATAAAAACTACTACAGAAGATATATTGTAGGTACAATATTTCAGCAATTTTATTTAATTCCTTCCCTTAATGTTGAAGAAAATATCTTGCTACCTACTAAATTTCAGAAAAAGGATTCTAAGAAAATTAAAGAAAGATTAGATTATATTATTGATATGGTTGGATTAAGCGATAGAAGAAAACATCTTCCCAAAGAACTCTCTGGAGGACAAGCTCAAAGAGTTGCAATCGCTAGAGCATTGATAGATTCTCCTAAGATTGTTCTTGCAGACGAACCGACAGGGAACCTTGATAGCAAAACTGGGGAATCTATCCTTCAGCTACTTCAAGAACTAAATAGATCGGAAGGGGTCACCATACTGCTAGTTACTCATGATAAAGATATTGCGAAACATACGGAGAAGAGAATAAGTTTGATAGATGGGAAAAATGTTTAAATATGCTATCAATTTGGTATTAAGAAGGAAATTTAGGACTGCTTTAACTAGTCTTGGTATCATGCTTGCTGTAATGCTTATGTCCTTTATCCTTTTCGGAATGACGGATTTAAAGAATGTAATGCTTTCTGAAATTGAAAGCAGATTTAACCCTTTAGATTTGTATGTATCAGGGCAAGATAATATGTCTTTTGGTGGTATGGCTGTTGCACCAACAAAGGATGGGGTAACGAAAGAGGAAACAGTGCTAACAGATGAAATTAAAGAAAAGATTCTAAGAATAGATGGTGTAGAATCCGTAGAGCCACTTCTTATTATTAATGGCTTGGATATGTACCTAGAAGATGATGATACTCCCTACCCTATGAAATTAATTGCAGCTTCTGATTTGCCAGGAAATCATCATATATTTAAAAATTTTTACGGTGAAAAAGAAACTCTAGATAGTTATGAAATGTTTGTTAGTAAGTATGTAGTATCCTTCTTCGAAACAAGTGAGGAAGACATTATTGGTAAGAAGATATATGCAAAGAGTTCTTCTTCGGGATCTTTTTTCTCTTCTGCTTCAAAAAGTATGATAAACAAGGAGTATGAATTTACGGTTGTTGGAGTTGTTGATACAGGAAATGATGCCTTTTGGATAAATAATGAGACAGCATTGGAGATTTTAGTAGATTTAGGAGGATATGATGATGGAGCTGATTATATTTCGAATGTAGGATACTTTCAATTATATGTAACTACGAAAGAGGGAAAAACAAAAGATGTGGAGAGATATATTGATGAAGATTTAAAATTATTTGTAATTTCTTCAGATACTATATTAGGTTTTATTGACACCTTTACTGCAGGCTTAACTATAGCATTAATTCTTTTTGGTTCAATCTCTGCGATTGTTGCATCAATAGGTATTGTTAATACAATGATTATGAGTATATATGAACAAACTAGAGAGATAGGGATAATTAAGGCAATAGGGGCTTCGAATACCCAAGTGTTGTTAATATTCCTAATTCAATCATCATTGATTGGTTTGTTTGGAGGGATATTAGGACTTTCAGCGACTTTTTTGCTCATGAAAACGATAGATCCTTTAATAGTTCAGACTCTCTCTACTCAGGGTTTTGTAGATATTGAACAATTCTTCCATTTTCAATTCTGGAATGCATTTCTAATTACAATATTTAGTATTTTGGTAGGGGTAGTTGCTGGAATATACCCTTCAATGAAAGCTGCAAAACTGGATCCTGTTAAGGCATTGAGATACGAATAGCTACAATATTGATTGCATTTGCTGTTTAGCATATGCAGTTAGATTACCCCTTTTAGCCCAAGTTCTTTGTGTATTTGTTAAGAGTTTCTTTCTTAATCTAATATTTTTTGGTGTAACTTCAATTAATTCATCATCATTAATAAAGGAAAGTGCATATTCTACTGTTAATGGAATTGTGGATTTTAGATATATATCTGTCATTTCACTTCTTAACATCCTTACATTCGTCTTATGTCTTGCTTTGCATGGATTAACTTCTAAATCTTGTTCATGATTGTTGATACCAATTATCATTCCTTCATATACTTCTTCAGAAGGCCCTATGAAGAGTTGTCCCCTCTCTTGTATTGTAGTAAGTGCATAACCAAGAGAAGTTCCTGTTTCTGCGGAGATGATAACTCCCTTCCTGAAAAGATTCTCCCCTTCTGAGTGAGGTACATAGTCATATACAAAGCTATTGATTATTGCTGTTCCCTTTGTAGCATTCATAAGGACCCTATGAAGACCTATTAAATTTCGTGTTAGAATTTTGTATGTAAATCTTGTTTGATTATCATTGTTCTCAATATCAATTAATTCCCCCTTTCTATTACTTACCTCTTGTGTAATTACACTTAAGTATTCACTTGGACAATCAACAATTAATTCTTCTATGGGTTCAAATTTTTTACCTTCTTTTTCTATTAAAACTACCTCAGGTTTACCCAATTGGAATTCATATCCTTCTCTTCTTAGTTGTTCGACAAGTATTGAAAGTTGAAGTTCTCCTCTTCCAGCTACATAGTATGAGGAACCTCCAACCTTAGATATATTTAGACTAATATTCGTATCCTTCTCCTGTTCTAATCTTTGTTCTAATTGTTTTGCTGTAACAAATTTCCCCTCTTTTCCAGCAAAGGGGGAAGTATTTGATTCAAATTTTACCTTTACTGACGGAGGAGTAATATTAATATCTGGTAATATTTCTTGGTTGTTGATATCGCATATTGTTGCACCAATCGCAGTGGACTCAATACCTGTTATTGCAACAATATCTCCAGCAATTGCTTTTTCTGTAGGTTCCCAGAAAAGACCTTCTTTTGTAAATAGTTCTTTTACTCTCCCTTGTATTTTTTCATCCTTTGAGAGAAGGATAATGGGATCATCTACTTTAACTTGTCCTCTATTAATTCTTCCTACAAGGTATCTACCTAAGTGATTGTCATACTCTAAAGAAGTCACTTGCATTTGAAATGTTCCATTGATATTTCCTTTTGGTGCAGGTGTATTATTAACTATTTCATCTAGTATTGGTGTTACATCTCCATTAAGACTTTTTGTATTTGTTAAATCTCCCTCTGGTAACTCCTTGAAGATTAGTCCTTCTCTTGCGATTGCATAGTACACGGGAAAATCTAATTGTTCAGGATCTGTTGCTAATTCAAGAAATAGATCCTGAACCTTACTGATAGTTTTTGTACAATTTGCAAGCTT
>CAYMBI010000024.1:0-7523 GCA_964388655.1 uncultured Candidatus Saccharibacteria bacterium
ACATCGTAATACCATTGAAGGAGGATGATGTATTAACCTGTATTTGATAGAAAACCCCTGTATCTCCTGGATCAGAATCGGCAAAGATTGCACTAAATTCAGGTTGTAGTGTTGTTACTTGAGTTGGATTTGTTTGATTGTTTGTTTCTAGTGAAGACGGGGCATCCGGAGTGGAATTAATTTTGAATGTGTTTGTGGATGACCAACCACTTACAGAACCATTTACATCCCATACTCTCATTCTCCAGTAATATGTAGTACCATCGAGGGTTAACGTATTCCCTTGATATGTAATATTAGGGGTCCTTGTATTGTTGGCGGTAGAAGTCATAGAGGTTTCGCCACTATCCCAAACCATAGTTCCATTAAAGGAAGAATTTGTATTTACTTGGATTTGGTACTTGTTACCACTATCTCCATCGGGATCTGTATACAAAGCACTGAAATTAGGTTGTGTGTTTGTTAGAGATGTTGGGTTTATTAATCCTTCCGTTTGTAGTTGTGTTGGGGCATTTGCAGGGGTGTTCATTCTAAAAGATGCTACATAAGACCATACTCCTTCTGCACCTTTGTTGTCCCAGAATTTAATTCTCCAGTAATATGTAGCTCCATTGAGTGAAAGTGTTGTACCATTGTACGAAATATCAGGAGACCTAGCACCGATAGCAATTGATGATACTGCTGTTTTTCCGCTGTCCCACATCGTAATACCATTGAAGGAGGATGATGTATTAACCTGTATTTGATAGAAAACTCCTGTGTCTCCTGAATCTGGGTCATTGAAAATAGCACTAAATTCTGGAGTTAAATCTGTTACTCTAGAGGGGTTTGTTTGTCCCTCTGTAAGCAAAGAAGTAGGTGCTGTTGGTGCATTGTTATATCTTTCCTCGCTACCTTGTACAATGTTAAAAGTACTTGCGTTTCTTTTCACAAAAAAAACATTTCTGTATGGTGGCATATTAGATTGAGCTGAAGTAGTAGCTGTACATGAGTGAGTATGGTTATTAGATGCAACAGAAGTACACCTTCCGATTCTTTCTTGGATAGAAGATGGTCCTCCAGTCCCAATTGTAACTGTATGAGTGTGTGTAGTTGCTCCCCCGGTAGTTCCATATGAAGAAGCCCCCCTAGGGAATCTGTTGTCTAGGGGTGTAAATCGAGTCCATCCATATGGTGGAATTACATTTGTTATCAATACAATACCTGATGGTGCAACAGTGGAACCGTTGCTAGATGCAAATACCACGTTTAAGTATGGTGGTAAGTGATTGTTTGTAGAAGTTGTTGCAGAAGTTACAGTATGTGTATGATTTGAATTCGCAAATTGTGAGGTTCCTCCAGTGTCATATGTTACACCTACCCAATCATTGGCACTTGTTGTGTTACCAGTATTTGCCGTATGAGTATGAGTATCTGATCCTCCAGTTGAGCCGTATGAGGAAGCTCCTCTTGGAAGTCTGTTATCCAGTGCTGTGAATCGAGTCCATCCAGACGGAGCAGAAGTATCAAAGATAGCTATTAATCCAGAAGGTATGTTCAACTGAGCTCTTGAACAGAATATCATGTTAATGTAGCTCGGTAATACAGTTGCATCGCTGATCCCAGCAGAAGCAGTGTGAGTATGAGTATTTGATGCAGCACCACCCCCACCTGCACAACCAGCACTTCCTGTTGAACTTGGTCCTCCTGTGGTACATGATGCTGTTGCTCCGTGGTTATGTGCGGCAGAGCTTCCCCCAGTTCCACCATATGAAGTAGCTCCATATGGGAAGTAGTTATCCAAGTCTGTGTTTCTTGTCCATCCGCTTGGACATGTTGCAGATGCCAACATAGTGAATGTACCACTCCATGACGTTTGTCCTACTGGGGCAGAAGGATTACCGTAATACATATAAATTGACTTAGTACCAGTTGGGATCGAAGGTATTCTTACCCAAATTTGAGTATTAGAAGTATTACAGCCACTTTCAATCCAGTAAGAAAGGACTGTTGTATCATTTGAATCAATAAATCGTAAGTCTGCACAATCACTTTTTATTTTCCCAGAACTAATTAAGGTGGCTGTATCTAAGGAGTAAAGAAAGTCCGCATCTGTTTTTTCTGCTTCAAGATTTTGAATATTTATAGCTTTTCTATACATCCAGTTACTGTTGTACCAGCCTCTCACCTCTTGTACATTTGTACTCATTACAAATATGGCCGTGATTAGACCAGTAAGAGTAAGTAGTGCAATTACGAATATTAATATTTTCCTAAGATTCTTTTTCTTGGCAGTTTTCACTACTAATATTTAATCAAAATATTAATCTACTAGCAACATTTTTATATATTGCGTGTTGCATATTGCACAAAATTCTTTTCTCTGGTCTAATTTTGTAACTATGAGGAAAGTTCTAATAGTAATTGGTAATGCAGGTGGTGGTCATATTGCATGTGCTAGGGCTGTAGAAAGTGCTTTATTAAAATATGATAAAGGATTGGACGTAGAAATAGTTGATCTTTTTCAATTCTCTCTCTTTACAAAAGGATATGATTTCTACTACTACCTAATCACTAGATTTAGATTTGTTGAAAAGCTATACAATCTTGGATACTGGTTGATAAATAGGAGTAAGGTATTTAGTGATATTGTATTTCTTTTTTCAGTCCTTCCCCTATATTTTCCCACAAAAAAGTATTTAAAAGAGAAAAAACCTGATTTAGTTATTTGTAACAATGGTCCTACTGTTAGAGCAGTAGGTATGTGTAAGAAAGGACTTAATTTTAAATATGTAATTACTGTACCAGATTTAATATCTGTTAATCGTTGGTGGGCTGATGCTAGAGCAGATATAATATTTTCACCAACAAAAGAAGCGGATAAAATCTTAAGAAGTTACTGTAAGGAGTGTAATATTGTTTCTCCTTATTATCCACTGCGTGATGTTCCTACATATTCCAAAGAGGATAGAGTTAAGATTAAGAGAGAGATTTTTAAGGGATATGGTTTTGATGTAAACAAAAAAACTATTCTTATTACTGGTTGTGGTATGGGTACTGGTAATATTGTTCAGGGTTTAATGAGATATATTCGTAAACATGATTATCAATTTATCATTATGGTTGGAAGAGACAAAGTATTGGGTAGAGCTCTTAAATTAATGTTTAAGAAAAATCCCAGAGTAGCAATTCAAGGATATACAACTGCTATCTTAGACTTTTTTGCAGCTTCTGATGTAATTATTGCCAAACCTGGACCTGCTACAATTCTTGAGGTTGAAAAAGTTGGTAAGAAGGCCATCTTTACATATCCAGTAGGATATCAAGAATGGGGTAACGTGGATTATTTACTTAAGAATCCTAATTTTAGATATGTTGGAAAAAGGTTCGATTTAATACCAGAGCATATAGAAGAGTTACTTACCATTAAAACAAAAAAGCACCAGAGCCTAATTAAAGACTCCAGTGCCATTGTTGAATATCTGTTTAAACAAAAGTAAGTGCGTAACCCTTTTTACCTGCTCTACCTGTTCTTCCTATACGATGTATGTAATCGTCATAGTTCTCTGGAATATCGTAGTTTATTACATGGCTAATATTGTTAACGTCTAATCCTCTTGATGCTACATCTGTAGCTATCAATATATTAATAATATCTCTTTTGAAAGAATCAATTATTTTGGTTCTTTGTGCTTGTCTTTTATCTCCATGTAAAGCATTTACTTTAATTCCTCTGTCAAAAAGTTTCTTAGAAAGATTCTCTGCTTCTCTCTTTGTTCTTGTAAAGACTAGTATCTTTTTAAATTCATCTTTACTTAGGTATTCGCATAGGACATTGAATTTGTTTTCACCTGGCTTGAGTCTAACTACATCCTGATCCACATTTTTACCAGGTTCTTGTTTTTCAACTTCTATCTTTACGGGATTTTTTAAGAGTGTATTTGCAATTTCTTCTGATTTTCTATTCATTGTTGCTGAGAAGAAAAGAGACTGCCTATTTTCGTTTAAGCGAGAAGTTATATACCTAATATCGTCAATGAATCCCATATCTAACATTCTATCTACTTCATCTAATATGACATTGTTTATATCCTTTAGGTATATAGCGCCTCTCTCAGAAACGTCTTTTAATCTTCCTGGTGTTGCAATTATAAAGGCTGGGTCTCTTCTAAGAATCCCTATTTGTGCACCTATACTGTTTCCACCAATAACTAGTACTGATCTTAATCCTGTATTTCTAGCTAATTGCATAAATTCATCTTGTATTTGAATTGCTAATTCTCTTGTAGGTACTACTATTAAGAACCTTTGACTTCTATCATGTACTCCCTTATTAATCATTGGGATTAAGAAAGCTGCAGTCTTTCCAGAGCCTGTACTTGCTAATCCTAAGATATCTCTTCCTTGGAGTATCTTTGGTATTGCTTCATATTGAATCTTTGTTGGACTAGTATATTTCTTGTATGTGATATTTTTCTTGAGTTCTTTTATTAAATCAAACTCCAAGAGATTATGGTCTAATACATAGATACTTGGTAAATCTTCATATACAGCTTTTGCTATTAATTGATTTACACTAATCTTTGCTCCTCTCCTATTATATCCACCACCTCTCCTACTATTACTGTATGAGCTGGTTCTGTAAGAAGATCTTCTTCTATTGTTGTATCGGTTATTTCTACCGTAATTCTTTCTGGAATAGATTTCTATGTAAGTAAATATTTAATTTTATTTTCAGTTCATATAGAGGTAACCGAAAATAAAAATATTTAACCTTAATGGATTTGGGGCGATTATTTCGTTTAAATCTATCAAACAAGAAATGATTATATCACTAATATGCAAAAATACCTAATATACATTCCTATTCTTTTTCAATACTGTTCGAATTAGTTTCTTCCTGTTCTATGTATTGAGAAGCGAGGTCCCTTAATTCGTTTGGATCCATTTCTACACTTGTTGCGTTTAATTCTATTATTTTCTCGATTTCTTCTTCGGGGAGTCCTAACCTCATCGCTCGAGCAGTTGCTCTTATTGTCCCAGATCTTCTCTCTTCTAGCTTTTCTTTTTGAGTTCTGGGGGTACCAACATGAAGTGGTGGCCTTTCTTCACCCCTCTTAAACCATATTTCTTTTCCTTTATCGTTTATGAATATTGGCATATACTGTATTTTTAACATTTTATCGAGGGTACGATTATATCACATTTACGATATTTAGACATTGTAGTAAGATGGGAAGATATCTTACATTTGAAAATGTTAAATATGAAATTGGTGACTGGAGCAACTGGTAGAGTAGGTATCGTGTTGGTTAGAGAGCTTAATACAAGAGGGGAGAAGGTTAAGGTATTAGTTCGAGAGAGTTCTAATACTAAGGATTTAGAATCACTAAATTGTGAAATTGTGCATGGAGATATCTTGGATGTAAGTAAATGGGAAGGTTCTCTTGATGATGTCGATACAATATTCCATCTAGCCGCACATATTAATATCTCCTCTAGGAAGAAAGATTTTACACTTGATACAAATATTCAAGGTACGAAAAATATTGTAAATCTCTGTCTTAAAAAGAATATAGTTATGGTATATACATCCTCAATTCATGCACTCAGTGCTCCTAAAGATGGTTCCGTAATTACAGAGGATACACCTTTTGTTACTGATTCCAAGGAGAAAAGAGGGATATATGACTATTCAAAAGCGTATGCTACTAAGTATGTTTTAGAGAAGGCAAAGGAAGGGTTAAAAGCTATTATAGTTCACCCCACTGGTATTATCGGTCCATATGATTTTAGGCCATCTCTTTTTGGTCGCGGCATGATTGACAACGTAAAGAGTGGTCTGAAATTTACTACTGGTGGTAAATATGATTATGTTGATGTTCGTGATGTGGTTGGGGGTATGCTAAAAGCATTAGAATTAGAAAAATATGGGGAGAGATATATTCTTTCTGGAGAACAGCTTAGTATGGATGAATATACAAGGTATTTGAAGGAGTTTTCTGGTATTGAATCTGATGCAAGGATACTTGGATATGTTTCGAGTTTGCTTCTGGCCTATGTCTCCTCTATACTCAACAAGGATTCACAGATTACACCATATGGTGTAAAAACTCTTTACAGTAACAGTAATATTTCACATGAGAAAGCTACTAAAGAGTTGGGCTACAATCCGAGAAGTGTAAAAGAGTCACTTTTTGATCAATATACTTGGTTTAAATTAAATGGATATCTAGATGAAAAAAAATAGAGTAGAACTTGAGCAAGCAAAAGAGAGAGTACTTAACTCTAAAGTATTTCTTTTTGATTTTGATGGTACTTTAGTTAATCTTGATAAGTTGAATGTAGATGCTTTTGCATTAGTATTTAAAGATATGTTCAATTTAGAGTTTACTAGAGAGGACTTTATGAAATATATTTCGGGCAGAGGTTCTGAGAATGGTTTAAGAGAATACTTGACTGTGAATGGTATAAAGGAGTTTTCCTCCAAGGAGCTTAATGATCAATTCTATGTACACAAGAATAGGTTGATAGAGGAAAAATTGGAAGAGGAGGTGTATCTATTACCAGGCATTAAGGAATTCTTAGAGCATTTTAAAGAAAGTGGAAAGAGGAATATTATAGTTACATCTTCGAGAAGGGAACATGTAGAGAGGATGCTTACTCATTTTTGTGTCTATCATCATTTTGAAATAGTTTTTGATAGATACAATGTGATAAAAGGAAAGCCTTCTCCAGAACCTTTCGAGAAAGCAATTGAGTATGCAAAAGTAAGTAGTAATGATTGTATTGCCTTTGAGGATTCTTTTTATGGTCTTCAGTCTTCTAAAGGTGCAGACCTTTTTACAATAGGAGTATTAAATGATGGCTGGAATGAAGACTTTGTATATGATTTGGCAGATTTTGTAATTGAAAGTTATACAGATCTTCTTTAAGACTTGAACTTAATTTTTAATGTTGATATCTTTATATATACTAATCTGTAATATTCTTTTTAATGGATAGATTTGAGGAATTAAGAAAGGCACAGGAAGGTACTTTAGAACAATCTAATACTACTCCTGAGCAAGAGGTTGTTGCTCCTGTTCAACCATCTGTAAACATGACGGAGAACTCTATTTCTACTATGTCCAATGAGGAGAAAAGGGCAAAAACTTTGAATATGATTCTTTTAGTTATGGTTTTTGCAATGATTGGTTTGTTTGCATATCTCTTTTTTACAGATAGGTTAATAATTGGTGTAGAGAATCCTTTTTCGAAACAAGTTGTTGAAGAAGAGAATATAGATGAAGATGAAGAGAAAGAGAAAGAGAAAGAGGAAGAGAAAAAAGAGGAGGAGGTACCAGTAGTACAAAAGAAAGTCTATGAAAATTCAACTTTTGGAGTAAAATTTGAATATCCAGAGTCATGGGTGGTACAGGAAAATACACAAGCAAATTCTTTGACATTAGAGATTAAGGAGAGGGCTGCAAACCCAGATTTTGTATTTGTATATAGCTTGCCTAGCGTTTCTGGACCTGAGCTTTGCTATTTCTCTGACACTG